>JAEWHY010000190.1 GCA_023387555.1 Pseudomonadota bacterium | reverse complement strand
GGCTTCATCCGGCTCAATGCGCTGCGGCTGCGCACGCTCGGTCAGCGCAAGAAGAAGCGCGGGCTTTGATTGGTCACGCGCGGGCTTGACGCGCGCATCCATCGTCTTCGTTTCATGGATTGCCGGGTCAAGCCCGGCAATGACGAGAACAAAAAAATGGCCGGGCAGATGCCCGGCCATTTTCGTTCTGGATGCGTGCCGCTTGTTATTGCGGCGCGCCGATCTCCGCACCCTGCTGTAGCAGCGGGGTGATGCGGCGCACCGTCACGCGCCGGTTGGCCCGCTCGGCGGCCTGGGTCGGGACCTTGAGCTGCTGCGAGCCGTAGCCCTGGGTCGTCAGGTTCTCCGGCGGAATCTGGAAATGATCGGTCAGGATGACCGACACCGCTTCCGCGCGGCGATCCGACAGCGACAGATTATCGTCGTCATTTCCGGTCGCGTCGGTGTGACCTTCGATCAGGAACACCTCGTTCGGGTTCTGGGCGATGGCGCGCTTGATGCCCTCGGCGATGGGCGCGAGGCGATTGTACTGGTCCGGCGTGATCTCCCACGAACCGAGATCGAAGGTCACGGTGTCGAGGTCGATACGCGGCATGCGATCGCGCACTTCCGGGCTGTAGCGGATTTCGTCGAGCGTATAGGCTCGCGGCAACCGCTCGACCGGCGGCGCCATCAGCGCACCATAGATGTACTCCGGCGGCGCCGACTCGGCTTCCACGATGTAGCGCTCGCGCGGGATGGCGAGCGTTGCGAGCGCGATCGCGGGCAGCGCCACGAAGAAGGCATCGGCCCGACGGCCGCCGCGCGGCCGGTTGTCGATGATGATGACCTCGCGGTTGTTCACATAGCGCGAACGGCGCAACAGACGGCCATTGGCGTCGGTGACCGTGACGATGCGCTGGCCGTTCGGCCCGATCACCACGGTGCGGGTCTCGCCCCCGATCCGGCGAACCTCGACGTCGCGGCCGAAACGACGGAAGCGGTCGGATTCGTCGCGGCGGATGAAGGCGCGGTTGCCGTCATGCACGATGGTCCGGTTGCCTTCCTCGATGATCCGGCGATTGCCTTCGCGGCGCTCCCGGCGCTCGCTCTTGATGTCGTCAATGCGACGGGCGCGATCGTCACGGCGGTCGCGGTCATCGCGGCGATCCTGTCGGGAGTCCTGCCGGTCGTCGCGACGGTCCTGCCGCGAATCCTGCCGGTCGTTGCGACGGTCCTGCTGTGAGTCCTGCCGATTGTCGCGACGGTCCTGCCGAGAATCCTGCCGATCGTCACGGCGGTTCTGCTGCGAATCCTGCCGGTTGTCGCGGCGGTCCTGCCGGTCGTCGCGGCGATCCTGTTTCTGATCCTGCTTCTGGTCCTGACGGCCGCGGCGATCGTCACGCTGCTGCTGTTGCTGCTGTTGATCCTTCTGACGCTGCTGCTGCTGCTCGCGCTGGCGATCCTGCTGGCGCTGCTGCTGCTCCTTCTGGCGGTCCTGCTGCTCGCGCTGGCGATCCTGCTGACGTTGCTGCTGCTCTTTCTGACGGTCCTGCTGCCGCTGCTGCTGCTCGCGCTGACGCTCCTGCTGCTGGCGCTGCTGGTTCTCCTGCTGCCGCTGCTGTTGTTGCTGCTGCTGCTGCTGGGCGCGATTGTCGCGGCGTTCCTGACGCTGCTCCTGGCGCTGTTCCTGACGTTGCTCGCGCCGCTGCTCGCGATTTTCCCGATTCTTGTTGTTGTTATTGTTGCCCTTGTTGTTGTCCTGATTTTGCGCAACCACGAGGGGCGCGGCGCCGTCGCGCGCCGCGACTGGCTGCCCAAAGGCAATCGTCGAAATGGCAGCTCCTGCCAGCATCAGTCCTCTAACGCGCATCGTGTTCCCGCTGTTGTTGATCTCGTCTGATCGGCTCATCGGCGGCTGGGAACCGCCAACATGGTCCTGGATGACGGCCTGAATGAAAATTCCAGCCCGGCTGCTGAGCACAGCCGCTCAATTCGGTGCGCTTAAAGGATGGCGACGCCGTGACCGGCCGGTTAACGCCCGTAAATCCAAACGCTATTCCTGCGGCCTAATTGTCGCAGGTGGCCCGCCGGGTCAAGCCGAGCGGCCCGTGCCGGACTGCATCGCGACCTTCTCGTTGTCGCCCATGTCCGGACGCTGTCCGGTCGCGGCAGCGATGGCCATTTTCACGCTACTGACCACCTTGCCCGGTCCTTCCCAATACTGGGCGTCCGTCGGGGTGACCTTGAGCATGCGGATGTTCGGGTCGTCCGGCGAATCCCACCAGGCCTTGGCCGGCGTCGACCACAGGTCGCGGATCACGCTGCGGTCGGCGGACACTTCCGCCTGACCGGACAGGGAGACGAATCGCTCGCTGCCGGGATCGGCAAAGGCGAGGCAGACCTTCGGGTAGTTGCGGATGTCGTCGTCCTTGTGATCGCGGGCATCGGCCAGGAAATACACGGCATTATTGCGGCGCCGCACAAACGCGCCCATCGGCCGCGACGACAGCTCGCGGCCGTTCCAGCTTGCCAGCATGCAGATCGAGATCTTCTCCATCAGATCCCATACGCGCTCGACGTCGTCGCTCATCGGCATGCTCCCTGGACTGACCGGCTTGGAGAGAAGCTAACACGCAGGGTGCGAAGACGTTCCGCCTTGCACGGGCGGACCGGCGGAAAGCTCGCGCCGAATGGTAGCGCGCTCCCGGCGGCGCCGCATCGCGCGGCGCGAGCGCGCATGCAATAAGATCGTCAAGAGGTAGGCTTAGACCTGCGCAACGCAGGGAGAGGGTTTTGCCATGCGCCGGGCCGCATATGCGTTGGCACTGATTGTTCTCGCGATCCCAGCGGGTTACGCGCAGACCATCTATCCGGTCGATCGCGCTGAAATCCTCGCCGGCGCAAGGTTCGACGTGAAGGTGGAGTTCGATGGCCTTGTCGCGCCGGGCGAGGTGACGCTGACGCTGAACGGGGCGGATCACGCCGGTGTCCTCGGCAAGGCCGCGCAACTGATCGCGCGCGAGAGCGACAAGGATCAGTCGGCGCTGATCCTGCGCGATGCCGCGATCGCAAAGCCCGGCCGCTACACGGTCCGTGTTGCGACGCCCGAAACGTCGCGCGAGATTACCTGGACCGTCTATGACGCGCCCGAACGCAAGGCGAAGAATGTCGTTCTGCTGATCGGCGACGGATTGTCGCTCGCGCATCGTACCGCGGCGCGTCTCCTGTCGAAGGGCATGGCGGAAGGCCGGGCGTTCGGCAAACTGGCGATGGACGACATGCCGCAGATGGCGCTGGTCGCCACCGCCGGCCTCGATTCGATCGTCACCGATTCGGCGAATGCCGCCAGCGCCTATGGCACCGGGCACAAGACCGTGGCGCGTGCGCTCGGCGTCTATCCCGACCGCACCGCCGACCCGCTGGACGATCCACGGGTCGAGACCATCGCAAGCCTCGTGAAGCGCCGCAACGGCATGGCGGTCGGGATCGTCACCAACACCAGCGTTGCCGATGCAACGCCGGCCGCGATGCTCGCGCATGCGCGCCGCCGCAACCAGTTCGATGCGATCGTCGCGCAGTATTTCGACGCCAGGCCCGATGTGATCATGGGCGGCGGGCTCGGGCATTTCCTGCCCTCCGGCACGGCCGGATCGCGGCGCCGCGACCAGGTCGATTACGTCGCGAAGTTCAAGGAGGCCAGCTATGCCTTCGCTACCAATGCGAGCGAACTGAAAGCGGTCCCGGCGGGCACGGAGCGCCTGCTCGGGCTGTTTCACATTGGCGACATGGACGGCGCGCTCGACCGCAAGTTTCTCAAGGGTGGCAC
>JAEWHY010000167.1 GCA_023387555.1 Pseudomonadota bacterium | reverse complement strand
CTAAGACTTGGAAGAGTAGGTCGCTGCCAGGCCTGCAAAGGACGGATTTCCCCTCATCACGACGAATGCCGGAATTGGCCGTCGCGCAAATGCGCCGCGGCCTTTTTCGTGTCCGAAAGACCGGCGTGTAGCATCCCGGATTACGATCCGCGCGCGCCCTCTTTGCTTCTCACAACCTCTTCATCGCTCGATTACGGCGCCCTGCACCGGCTTCGCAGCGAGCTGGTCGGCAATCAGCACTTCGCGGGCTTCATCCGGATCGAGCCGATGGTGGGCGATGAGGTCGGCGCAAGCCGACATCATGTCCTCGACGCTCTCGCTGACTTTCAGCCGCTTGTAGATGTCTTCGGCACGCACGCCGATGCTTTAGCCGATGATCTCCATGACGTTGATGATTTCGAACGCGTAGTCGCGCTCGAAATGGCACATCTCGCGATCGCAGTCAGTCGCCTGCGGTTCGCGCGCTCGAGTTCGGAGCCGTGATGGATGAGGAACTGCTGGTGGTGGCCGGCGCCGAGCATCCATTGGCGAGGCGCCGGAAGGTCTCGTTCGACCAGCTTGCAGAACAATCCTGGGTGCTCGCGTCGGCCGACAACCTCGCCCGATCGATCTTCGAAGGGGCGTTCGTCGAGCGCGGCGTCGTGCCGCCGCAGCCGCGCGTCGTCACCTATTCGATCTAGTTGCGAATGCAGTTGCTGGGGCGCGGCGACTTCCTGACGGTGATGTCGGAGATGGCTTTTGCCAATGGCGCGAAGCGCTGGAACCTGCGGGCTCTGCCCACCACATTGGGCAAGCGTCTGCCGGTCGTCGCCGTGCGGGTCAAGAACCGCACGCTGACGCCATCGGTAGAACTGTTTCTCGATACGGTCCGTGCCGTCACCAGCAGGCTGGCGGGAAAGCCGCGGCGTTTGGCGCGCGAGACGCGCGGTTGACAGCACCGCCGCGATCCCGGCTAATCCGAGCCAACAATAAGCCGGACAATGTCCGGAACGGACCTCGGAGGAAACCTGATGCTGAATGCGTTCCGCAACCCCTGTGTCATGGCCGCGCTGTCGGTGCTGGCGATTGTCTCTGCGCCCGATGGCGCGCTGGCGCAACAATTTCCCACCAAGCAGGTGACATTGGTCGGCGGCTATCCGGCCGGGGCGGCGTCCGATACGCTCGCGCGCGCCATCTCGGATCAACTGCAGCAGCAATGGGGACAGCCCGTCGTCGTGGACAACCGGCCGGGCTCGTCCGGCAATCTTGCAGCGACGCAGGTCGCCCGCGCGGCCGCCGACGGCCACACGGTGCTCGTCGCCACCGACGCGATGCTCACTTCCAACTCCTTCCTGTTCAAGGCGATCGCCTTCGACCCGGCGAAGGATTTTGCGCCGGTTCTGAATGCGGCGAAGAATATCCTGGTACTCGCCGTGCATCCGGATCAGCCGATCAAGACGGTCGCCGATTATGTCGCGGAAGCGAAGAAGAACCCCGGCAAGATGGCGTTCGCGTCGTCGGGCCCCGGCTCGCCGCATCATCTCGCCGGTGAACTGCTGATGCAGAAAGCCGGCATCAAGCTGCAGCACATCCCCTACAAGGGCGGCGGCCAGGCCATCAACGATCTGGCCGGCGGTCATGTGCCCTCGGGCTTCCTGAGCCTGTCCGCGGCGCGCGGACTGCATGACGCCGGGAAGATCCGGATCATCGCCGTCGCCGAACCGCAGCGCTTCTCCGAACTGCCGAACATTCCGACCATTGCCGAGACGGTCCCGGGCGTCGAGATGGGCTCGTTCGTGGCGCTGGTGGTACCGACCGGCACGCCGCAGGCAGTGATCGACAAGATCAGCGAAGCCTCCGCGAAAATTTTGAAGGATCCGGCTGTCTCCAAGAAGCTGGCCGGCGCCGGCCTTGTCGTCACGGCCAATCCGCCAGCGGAGCTTGCCAAGACCATCAAGGACGGCCTTGCCGTGCGCGGCGCCCTGATCAAGGCCGCCGGCATCCAGCCGGAATAAGTCCTAGACTTTAGCGCGCACGTTGCGTCGGAGCGGCATCTCGGCACAATTGCGGAATGCCGCTCCGCAAGACCAGCCTTGTTTCCAGCCGCCTTCATGCTTTCCAGACCGTTGCGCGCGCGGGTTCAATCCGCGCCGCCGCGCAATCGCTTAATGTCGCTCCGTCCGCGATCAGCCGGACGCTGCGCCAGCTCGAGGACGAGCTGGGCACGCAGCTGTTTGAACGCGCGCGCCAGCGGCTCCGCCTTACCAGCGCCGGCGAGATCCTGCTTTACTACGCCCGCACCAGCGCCGCCGAACTCGATCGCGCGACGGCTTTCATCGGTGACCTTGCCGGATTGCGTCGTGGATCGGTCAGCATTGCCGCCGTCGAGAGTGTGACGCGCGGACTTCTGCCCGACGTCCTGGCGTCCTTCTGGAAGCGGCATCCGGCGGTCCGGGTCGATGTCATGACGCTCGGGTCGCAGCAAAGCGTCGACTCCGTGGTGCAGAGCGATTGCGACCTCGCGCTTGCCTTCGATGTGCGGGTGCCGAAGACGGCGCAGCGACTGGCGTCGGTTAGTCTGCCGCTGGGCGTTCTGATGCGGCCGGACCACCCGCTGGCCCGGCGGCGGACGCTCCGGTTGCGCGAACTCGCCGGCGAGCGGCTGATCGTATCGGATTCCACCCTGACGCTCGGGCAGATGATCGAGCACGCGATGGCCGACTCCGGCATTGAAGCGCGGTCAGCGACCAATTCGATTTCCCTGATGACCGACCTCGCGCTGCGCGATCTCGGCATCACGATGCAGACCCGTGTCGGGGTCGAGCGTGAGATCGCCCGCAAGGACCTGGTCTTTGTCGCGCTGTCGGACCCGCAACTGCGGCCGCGCAAACTGGTTCTGGTCGCGCGCTCCAAGGCGCATCTGCCGGGCGCGCCCGCCGCCCTCGCCAGACTGCTCGGCGATGCGATGGAGGCCCTGAAGCGCGGCTGAGACTTGTTGCCGAAAACGCAACAAGTCAAACACAAGATTGCGCCTATTCGGGCGGCTGCACCCATGTCAGCTTCTGGCCACGCTGCCGGGCAACATGGGATTGTGAAGATGAAAGCGTATCTGAGACTTTGCGCCGTAGGGTTGGCGCTGCTGACGGCCATTGGCCTCGTCACCGCGCCCGCGCAGAGCCAGGAGCCGACCAAAATCCGGTTCACCCTCGACTGGAAAATCCAGGGGCCGCATTCCTGGTATTATGTTGCGAGGGACAAGGGCTACTTCAAAGCCGAAGGTCTCGACGTCACGATCGATCAGGGCGAGGGATCGGCGGCCGCCATCACACGCGTGATGTCCGGCGCTTACGACGCGGGCTTCGGCGACATCAATGCCGTGGTCCAGAACGCCGCCGAACGCCCCGGCGAGCAGCCCATCATGGTCTATCTCGTCTATAACGGCGCGCCGAACGTGCTGGTCGTGAAAGCCGACGGCCCGATCAAGACCCTCAAGGATGTCGAAGGCAAGATCGTCAGCGCCCCGGCCGGCTCTGCCACGTTGCGGCTGTTCGTGCCGCTGGCGAAGAAGAACGGCGTCGATCCCGCCAAGGTGAAAATCCTCAACGCCGCGCCCAACCTCATCGAGCAGTTGCTGGTGCAGGGGCAGGCCGATGCGATCGCGCAGTTCTCGAACACCAGCTACATGAATTTCCTGGCCATGAGGCTCAATCCCGAAAAGGATTTCCGCTGGTTCTTCTATAGCCAGAACGGTCTCGACCTCTATTCGAACGGCGTGATCGTCTCCCAGAAGCTCCTGAAAGAGAAGCCGGAAGCCGTGCGTGGCCTGGTTCGCGCGATCAATCGGGCGATCATCGAAACCCTGGCCAACCCCGATCCGGCCGTTGCGCTGATCAAGTCGATCGAGCCGTTGACGAACGAAGAGCTCGAGAAGCAGCGCCTGCTCTATACCGCGAAGAGCCTGATGGTGACGCCGGAAACCAAGGCGATCGGCCTTGGAGACCTCGACGACAAGCGCCTCGCCGGCTCGATCGCGACCATCGCGGAAGCCTACGGGCTGAAGCGCCAGCCCGACGTCAGCGAGATCTTCAACCGCAGCTTCCTGCCGTCGCGGGCCGAGCGCGAAATCAGGATGCCGGGCAACTGACCTGGCATCCAACTCAACCGGAATCCCTCAATATGATGAACCACGACTATTTCATGGGCCTTGCCATCGAAGAGGCCCGCAAGGGTGCGGCGCAGGGCGAGCAGCCCTTTGGCGCACTGATCGCGCTGGATGGCGAAGTGATCGTCAAGACGCCGAGCCTCAAGGTCGGATCGTCCGACACCACCCGCCATTCCGAGACCTATGCGATCGCGCTGGCCACGCAAAAGCTGAAGATGAGAACCTTGCCGCCGGGCAGCGTTTTCTACGCCACCTGCGAACCATGCCCGATGTGCGCCGGCGCGATCCTGAACGGCGGGATCAAGACCCTCGTTCTTGGCGCGCGCAATGCGGACGTGAAGAAATTTTCCGCCAACGCGTTCCAGTTCAAGGATTACTCGGTCGAGGCCTTCGCCCGTCTGGTCGGCTGGGATCTGACCGTGATCCAGGGCATCCGCGAGGACGAATGCCTCGCGCTGTACCGTGATGCCGTAGTCGAACTGACACGGTGAAGCCATGAGACAGAGCGCTGTCGATCACGTCATCGCTGGGCTGAAGGCAGCCGGCATCAGTGTCGTGTGCTACCTGCCGGACTCGCTGTTCAAGGAGCTCTATCCTGCGCTCGACGCCGAGCCCGGCATCCGGACCATCCGCGTCACTAACGAAGGCGAGGGCGCGGCGATCTGCGGCGGGGTCTGGCTTTCGGGCAAGAAGGCGGCGCTGGTGATGGAGAATTCCGGGCTACGCGCGTCCATCGAGCCGCTTGCGCGCATGGGGATGGGTGCTGGCATCCCGGTCTTCATGTTGATGAGCTATCGCGGCGACCTCGGCGAGAACAACTGGTGGGCGGTTCCGCACGGCATGACGATGGAGCCGCTGCTCAACGCGATGCGCATTCCCTATCGCGTCGTGAGCCGCGAGGAGGATATCGGGCGCTCGATCACGGATGCGGTGACCTGGAGCAACGCCGCCTATTACCATTCGGCCGTGGCGCTGACCGGCGAGATCGTGCGATGAACCGCTTCGATTGCATGCAGCGCCTCGGCGCGCTCCTGAAGGATGAACTGGTCATCCTCTCGCTCGGCGCCAGCGTCGACGAATGGTACAACGCGGCGCCGCATATGCGCGACGCCAGTCTGTTCCAGCAGCAACTGGGCTGCGTCACGCCGCAGGCTTTCGGCCTCGCCGTCGGCTTGCCGCATCGTCGCATTGTCTCGCTCGATACCGACGGTGGCATGATGTTCAACCTCGGCATTCTGGCGACGCTCGGCAACGAGCAGCCGAAGAACCTGCTGGTCGTGGTGTGGGACAACGAATGCTACCAGTCGATCGGCGGGCCCCCGACCCATACCGCCGGGCGCGTCGATATCGCCAGGATCGCGGTTGGCGCCGGCGTCGCCGACGCCCATGAGGTCACCACGCTCGAGGATTTCGAGCGGCATTGCGCCCTCGGACTTCAGGCGGACCGGCCCTATGTGATCGTCGCCAAGGTCAGCCGCGAAGCGCGCCGCGACATTCGCCGCAAGCACAGTGACGGGCGCGAGGACAAATACATCTTCGTGCGTCACGTCGAAAAGACCGAGGG
>JAEWHY010000099.1 GCA_023387555.1 Pseudomonadota bacterium | reverse complement strand
ACTATGACTGGTCGCCGCTTGCCGCCAAGCTCCGCGCTTTCCGGAACGCCCCGACACTGCGGCGGCTCGACCAGGTCGGCCGGATCATCGCCGGCGAAAACCTTGCTGAGGAATTCGCAACCGTGGTGCTGCAGGATCTGTCGCTCGAGACGCCGCTATTGTTCATCGAGGGAGAAATTCTGATCCACGAGGCGGTGCGCTCGGTGCTGGAGCGGAATCTCCGTGAGCGTGGGACCATGGTATGGACCATGACCCCGTCGTTCGCGCCTCAACCGCAAAAATAGGATAGGTTGGCCGACGGCGGCGCGCCATCTTGCGGCGCGCCAGGCAAGCGACCCCGTATGAGTCTGATTTCTGTCGTCATCCCCGCCTTCAATGCTGCGCCTTTTATCGCCGGGACCATCGGGTCGGCGTGCCGGCAGACCCATGGCGATCTCGACATCGTCGTTGTGGATGACGGTTCGTCTGACGACACGGCCGGTATCGTGCGGGCGCTGGCCAAGAGCGATCCGCGAATCCGTCTGATCGAGGCCAACCATCGCGGCGTTTCCGCCGCGCGCAATCGTGGCATTGCCGAAGCCCGGAGCGACCTGATCGCAACCCTTGATGCCGACGATCTCTGGCATCCCCGGAAGATCGAGCGCCAGTTTGAACTGCTGCGACGTTCGGAGCCCGAAGTCGGGGTGGTCTATTGCTGGGCAGCAGGGATCGATGCGCTGGGCCGGGTGATCCTGCCGGTCTGGAATGCGAGCCTGGCCGAGGGTGATGTCCTGCGCGACATCGTCCGTTCCGGTATTCTCAGCAACGGCAGCACCCCGCTGATGCGCCGCGAGGCGATCGAACGGGCGGGCGGCTATGACGAAAATCTGCGGCTTTGCGAAGACTGGCAATTCTATACGGCGCTTGCGGGCGTATGCCGCTTCCGCGCCATCCCGGAATGCCTGACCGGCTACCGGATTTCAGACACCAGCACGTCCATGGATGTCCTGCCGATGGAGCGCGCGATTGCGCAGGTCACCGCCTGGATCAAACGGACCTGGCCCGATCTTCCGCCGGATGTGCTGGCGGACCGTGCGCGGAATGTGAACCGCTATCTGGCGTTCCTGGCAATCCGCGGTGGCCAGTACGGGCTGGCCGCCCGCTACCTGTGCCGCGGGACCAGCGACGCTCCGGGCTTCAGCCCGAATTTTCAGACGGTCGAAATGGCGGCCCTGCTGCTGGGGCATGCCTGCGGTATCCGTCAGTATCGATGGCAGTTCTGGAGGACCCCGCAGCCGTTTCTGCAGGAGGCCTAAGCGTTGCGCAGGGCGGGGCCCACCGGGAGCCCGACGCACATGTCCAGGACGAAATTGTCGAGACCCAGCCGCGTGCGCGGCTGCGTATAGGCGCGGTCCCGTACCAGCGAGAAAATCGAGTAGGCACGGCTGCGCAGCGACCGCGAGGTATAGAGCCGGTTGCGCAGCTCGGTATATCGCTTGATCGCGAGATAATGGTCGATCGCTGCATTGACCTTTTCGAGGTCATGACGCTGCCGCCGAAGCTCGGTGAGCATGGAGAGGCGGTTCGCCACCGCGAGCGAGGCTGCATTTGCGTAATAGCGCGCATGGGTCACGCTATGCACCGCGTAGGCGAGCGGGGCCGAAGCAAGCCAGCCGGACGAATTCCGTCCGTGCTGGCGATAGAGCGCCAGACGATCGGGAACGTAGACGATTGTTCCGAACACCGAGGCCAGGAACAGGAACCACTGATCGTGGGGCATTCTTTCGTTCTGGCAGTAGATGTCGACGGAATGCTCGTAGAGATCCTTGTAGGACAGCAACGAGCGCCGGAACACTTGCGAGAAGCCGGGTACGATGGTCCACGGCGCCATTTCGAGTGGCGCATAGGCCTTCTCGGTTTTGTGCTTGAATGTATGACCGACCGGAGCGCGCCGCCTATCGACTACCGTGGCGTTGTGGAACGCGAGCAGTACATCCGGATTCTTGAACACCTTGCTCATGCGTCGCAGCCGGTGCCGCTTCCAGATATCGTCCTGATCGCAGAACGAGATCAGTTCGCCTGTGCATAGGCTAGCGGCCTTCAAGAAGTTCCTGCGATAGCCTAGGCGCTCCGGGTTCTGAATGAGGCGCACTGGAAACGGAGCGGTAGATGCAAATTTCTGGATGATCGCAATGGTGTCATCGGTCGAGCCGTCGTCACAGATTACCAGTTCGCGGGGAAGGCGAGTCTGGCGTGCAATACTTTTGAGCTGTTCGCCAATAAACGCGGCGCCGTTCAGCGTCGCCATGGCGACAGAGATCGACCCCATTCAGACATCCCCCCAAGATCGGTGAACCGACCCCGTCTCAACCTAGAATTTAATAGCACAACTCGAAAAAGAGTTGTAATTAAAAACGGCAAGGTAAACCTGTTGCGGCTTTTTCTCTAGCTTTTCAATGGGTTGATCCGGGGATGATTGGGGGCGCTGCATCTTGAATTCGGTCCGAAGTCTGCATGACGAAATCGCTGTCGTCGGGTGGTCATGTCGTTTTCCGGGTGCCGGGTCTATCTCGGATTTGTGGTCGGTTCTTGTCGATGGTCGTTGTACCGTCACGCAGGTGCCTGACGATCGTTTGCCCCTCGCTCGGTTCGGTCACGTGCGGCGTCAGGAGCGTGGCAAGAGCTATACCTGGGCTGCCGGCGTTCTCGATGACATCTTCAGCTTCGACGCATCGGTCTTCGGAATCTCGCCGCGTGAAGCAACTCAGATGGATCCGCAGCAGCGTCTGCTGCTGGAGTTGACCTGGGAGGCGCTGGAAGACGCCGGCATCCTTCCATCGAGTCTGTCCGGCAAGGACGTCGGCGTTTATGTCGGCGCCTCGCTGACCGATTACGGAAATATTCTGTCGAGCGACCCGGCGCTTGCCGATGCGCAGTTTGCGACGGGCAATGCGCTTGCGATTCTTTCCAATCGCATCTCGTATATTTTCGATCTTCACGGACCCAGCCTGACGATCGATACGGCGTGTTCGTCCTCGCTGGTTGCGCTCCATCACGCTGTTGATGCGCTGCGCAGCGGGCGGATCGATACCGCGATCGTGGGCGGCGTGAATATCATTGCAAGCCCTGCGGCCTTCATCTCGTTCTCCCAGGCTTCGATGCTGTCGCCGACCGGCCGTTGCCGCGCCTTTTCGGCCGATGCCGACGGCTTCGTTCGCGCCGAGGGCGGCGCTGTTCTGGTCCTGCGCAAAAGTGCGCTCGCGCAACTCGACAAAAATCCCGTGCACGGGACCGTGGTCGCATCGGACGTCAACTCAGACGGACGAACCTCCGGCATCCTGCTGCCGTCGCGTGCAGCGCAGGAAGAACTCATCGGCAAGATCTACGCCCGCGCCGGCATTTCGCCGTCGCGACTGGCCTTCGTCGAGGCCCATGGCACCGGAACGCCGGTCGGCGACCCGATAGAGGCCAGCGCGATCGGCAATGCGCTCGGTCGGTTTCGTCAGAAAGAACTGCCGATCGGCTCGATCAAGACCAACATCGGACATCTGGAGCCCGCGTCCGGGCTCGCCGGCGTCATCAAGTCTTTGCTAGCACTCAAGCACGGCATTCTGCCGCGGTCGCTGCATTTCACCTCGCCCAATCCGAGAATTGACTTCAAGGGCCTTGGCCTTCGCCCCACCGACGAGCCGATTTTGCTGCCGAACGTTGCAGAGCAATTTGCCGGCGTGAATTCGTTCGGCTTCGGCGGCACCAATGCACACGTGGTGCTCGGTGCTGGGCGCCCCGCCTCGGCGGAGCCGATCGACGAAGCCAGGTATTTCTTCATTTCGGCCAAGACGCAGCCCGCACTGCATGAACTGGCGAAGGACTATCGCGAGCGGGTCGCCGACCTGTCGGAGCAGGACATTCGCCGGGTCGCCTGCGTTGCCGCGCATCGCCGCGACCAACTCGAACATCGGCTGATGCTACCGCTCGAAAACCGGCAGGAATTCTTGGAGAGCCTCGACGCTTACATCAATCAGGAAGACGCCAAGCGTTTTGCCGCCGGCGAGGCCATGGCGCAGGATATGCCGATCGCCTTTGTCTATTCCGGCAACGGGGGGCAATGGGCGG
>JAEWHY010000018.1 GCA_023387555.1 Pseudomonadota bacterium | reverse complement strand
AACGAACAGCGCGACGGCCGCTGCTGCGGCAAGGGTGCCGAACACTCGTCTGTTCATCTTCTGTCTCCCGTAAAGCTCGCTGCGTTGATGGTCAAAGCTGCTGGAGTTTGTCCAGCACCAGCGACTGCGTCAGAATCTGTGGCAGCACCTCGGGCTCGCGCCCGCTCCGGTACAGCACATAAAGAGGAACACCGGACCGGCCAAAACGCTCCAGGAGACGGGTGATCTCCGGATTGCGGTTGGTCCAGTCACCCTTGAGATAGGCGATATTCTTGCCGGCAAAGGCACCACGCACGGCGTCGGTCGACAGCGCGGTCCGTTCGTTGACGAGGCAGGTGATGCACCAGGCGGCGGTCATGTTGATGAAGACCGGCCGGCCGGCCGCCAGCAACGTGTCGAGTTTCTGCTGGGTGAAGGCCTCGTATCCGGCCTCCGCGGGCGAGGCCTGTACGGTTGTTTCGGCGGTCTGGTCCGAACGGATCGTCACGGCAATCGCGATCACCGCGATCGCGGCCGCAGCCGCCATGCCGCGGAAGGCGAGCGCCGAACCGCCGCGCTGCCCCTCCACAACGCCATAGGACCAAGCGGCAAACGCGATCAGGACAAGACCTGCGAGCGCGGCCATCAACCCCGCCGGACCAGCCTGGAAGCTCAGCACCCAGATCAGCCACGCGGCCGTCCCATAGAGCGGGAATGCGAGAAATTGCTTCAGCGTCTCCATCCATCGGCCGGGCCGCGGCAAAAGGCGCTGCAGGCCGGGGATGAAGGCGAGGACCAGGAACGGCAGGGCCAGCCCCAGTCCGAGGCTCAGGAACACCGCAAGACCCACCGCAAACGGCTGGGTCAGCGCATAGCCGATCGAGGCCCCCATGAAAGGCGCCGTGCAGGGCGTCGCAACGACGGTGGCCAGCATCCCGGCGAAAAACGACCCGGACAGCCCGGTCCGTTGCAGAAGCCGGCTCCCGCCCACCCGTGTCAGCGATGTCCCGATCGGCAGCACTCCCGACAGGCTCAGGCCGAAGGCGAACAGCACGAACGCCAACGTCGCGACGACCGCCGGCGATTGCAACTGAAAGCCCCAGCCGATCTCGGCACCCCCGGCACGCAGGGCGTAAAGGCCGCCCGCCAGCACGGAGAAACTCGCGAGAATTCCGACCGTATAGGCAAGCCCGTGGAGCCGGATGCGCGCGGGCGCTTCCGAGGCATGCTGGGTCAGATGCAGGATCTTGATCGACAGCACCGGAAATACGCACGGCATCAGGTTGAGGATGAGGCCGGCGACCAGCGCGAGGAGCGCCGCCTGAAGGAGGCTGATCCCCTGCCCCGCGATCGGTGCCGGCGTCGCGTCTATGGCGAAGGCATGCCGCACCGGCTTGCCGCCGATGTCCTCCTCGACCACCAGCACGCCATCGAGGCGCTGCGGGATGCTCCGCGCGATCGGACCGCGCTCGATCGCAATCAGCGACCCGTCGCCCGCGGCCGACAACACCTGCGACGCCGAATTCACGATCAGCGTGTTGTCGTAGGGGAAGAATATCGCCGAGCGCACATTGCCCCGGCGCAGGTCGGCCTTCGCCAAGGCGAGTGTAATGGTCTTCGGATCAACGTCGAACGTCGCGGTCCAGGGCGAAGGCTGCGGCAACAGACTGCGCGCCGCTTCGAACACTTTGTCCGGACCGGTACCACCGCCTAAGGCGGAGACCGTGATGGGCAGCGACACCCTTGCTTCGCCCGGGATGCATTCCTTCTCGCAGACGAGGAAGGCCACATCGGCGTTCAGCGTGACATTGGTATCAGGCTTGAGGTCACGTGGCGGCGTGATCTTCGCCAGCAGCACCGTCTCGCCTTCGTAGCCGAAGCTCGTCACCGGTCCGACCCGGATCAGCGACGGCGCGGGCCATTCCAGATCCGATGCCGAGAAGCCGTCCGGCAACGTCCAGGCGACGGTTGTCGGCTCGCCGGAATCGCCAGGGTTGCGCCAGTAAGTGTGCCAGTGCTCCTTCATCGTCAGGCGGATGCCCACCTGGAACGGCTCGCCCGGAACAATGGCGTGGGGCTCGCCCAGCAACTCGACCTTGACGAGGTCTGACGCGTCCTGCGCGCGCGCCTGCGTCGGAGCAGACATCACCACGATGGCGAACACGGTCGCGATGAGAGACAAAGATGGCAGCGCGGCGATCCTCATGATCCTCGATGCTAGCATTGCCCAGGCTCGGGACGCGATGCGACGTTCGGCCGACCGCGCCCTTCCGGAAGGTCGCGGATATCTCTGGCGAGAATAAGTGCGGTCGTGGCGCCGAGCGCGCTGATGGCGGTCATAAGGATCAAAACACCGGCAACCGCGAGGTATTCCTTCGTCTGCGGCGGCACCCGGACAGGCACCGGAGCCATCCCCCCCGCCTGCAATCCCGGCACCGCAATCCGTTCACACAAGGCTCAAGCATGGCCCGGGGGGATGGCATGAGGCCCGATGCTTCAAGTTGCGGCCTTCGGCCTTTTCTTCTTGCTCTTGTCCTTTTTGTTCTTGCGCTTGGGCGCCGGCGCCGGAAGCTCCAGATCGGGCAGATAGAACCACTGATCCAGGTTGGCGAGGATCACGGGCTCGATGATGGCATTCAGTTGCTCGACGTTCTCCGCGATATCGCGCGACGCGCGGTCAGTCCGAACCAGATTCAGTGGCGGCAGCACCCTGAAGTCGAAGTGCGCGCTGCCGTGCCGCCTCAGGCAATAGGCCGGCACGATTGCGGCATCGGTGGCCAGCGCCAGACGAACGATATAATCGATATTCGTGGAGGGCTCGATCCTGCGCCCGAAGGCGGGAGCCTGCACGCGGCCGCGGGTATGTTCGTCGACGTATATGACGAGCGCATTGCGCTCCTCGACGATCACGCGGCGCGCGTCGAGCATCGTTCGCGATGTCGGAGGAATCGGCTCGCCGCCAAATCGCCGGCGCACTGCCGTCGCGATTCGATGCTCGAACCGGTTGTCGGGGGGCATATAGATGGCGGCGCCGTTGATGCCATGGCTGATTCCGACCACGCCGATCAGTTCCCAGTTTCCGAGGTGGACGCCGGCCACCAGAAGCGGTTGCCCCGAGCGCTTGACCGCGAGTGCATGCTCGATGCCGTCGACGTGAATATGTCCGGCGCCCCATAGGCGATGGAGCACGGAAAACTCCGCCATGGTCCGGCCGGCATTGTCCCACAGACGGCGCATCGCATTGTCGAGCCAGACCGGGTCCGATGCTTCAGGGCGCAGGGCCAGGAGATTCCGGCGCGCCTGCTTGTCTGCGTCGGGGAAGCGGCGCGGCACGAGACGTGACATCACCGATCCGAAATGCGAGCAGCGATCGATCGAGAATGCGCGCAAGGCATGATGAACGGCGGTGTTGCGCCAGCCGACTGCGGTGTCGGTGACCCAGTATTGCCAGGCGCGCTGTCGCGCTTCCCCCGCTGCGAACAGCGCGCGCAGCGGCGGCCCCTGTTCCTCATGCATGATGGACGGGGCACGTTGCAGGCGCGGCGACCGCGGGCTTGTGCCGATAGAGATCGCGCGCCCGGTCTCGGGCATGGATCGTCATCGGCAGTCCGCCCTGGGGCCGCAGCGACAGGCGCGCCACGGGCATGACCTCGTGGCCCTCTTTCATGCGCAACCGAAATCCCTGCGCCAGAGTAACGAGACACAGCACTGCTTCGGTCATCCCGAACGAGAGCCCGGCGCAGATCCGCGGACCGATGCTGAAGGGCACGTAAGCGAATTTCGATACGCGGCCTTCATTGCCGGCCATGAAGCGATCCGGAACGAAGTGATCGGGATGTTCCCAGAGCTTGCGATGCCGATGCAGCAGCCACGGCACCACGAGGACCAACGAACCTTTGGGAATCCTTTGGCCTTCGAAAACTTCGTCCTGCGTCGCTTCACGCGGCAAGACCGGGATCGGCGGATAGAGGCGCAGCGTCTCCTGGATGACCGCGCGGGCATATTCAAGCCTCGCGACATCCGCCAGCGTCGGCAACCGGCCGCCGAGCACCTGCTCGATCTCGCCGTGCAGGCGCGCTTCGACGTCAGGACATTGCGACAACAGATACCAGACCCAGGCCAGACAATTGGCCGTGGTCTCGTGGCCCGCCATGAACAGGACAATGACTTCGTTCCGTAGCGCCTCGGGCGAAAGACCTTTGCCCTCCCCGTCGCGCGCGATCAAAAGCCGCCCGACCAACGACCGCTCGGACTCTGCGCGTGTGCGGCATTGTTCAATGATCCTGTCGAGCGCCCGATGGATCCGGAACGTGGCGCGCTTGAGGGCCAGACTGCGCCACCGCGGCAGCCAGTTCGGCAGTCCCATCAGCGACTGAATGTCGATCTGGTCGACCAGCCCCTGATAGTCCGAGAAACCTTCGACGATCTCGCGGGCGTAGTCGCCGTCGAGTTCCTGCCCGAACAAGGTCCGGCAGATCACATCCGCTGTGAGGCTGGCGGACTCGGACAGAATATCGAGCGTCTGTCCGTCTTGCGCTCCCCAACGGATTCCCATGTCGGCCGCTGCATCGACCATTTGCGGCGCAAAGTGCGATAATTGCGAAACGTGGACGACCGGCGCCACCAGGCTTCGCCGTGTCCGCCATGTCTCACCCTCGCTGACGAACAGTCCATCGCCCAGGAGTGGCGACAAGGCGTGACGCATCTGCGCACTTTTGCGCTCGAAACTCGCATGCTTGAGGCTGAACGCGAATTGAACCGAGGCCGGGCTGTTGCAGACGACAATGTGACGCGTGAGGACCCGCACGATCTCGAAGTCGAACTCAAAGGCATCCTCCTCCCACATCGCAAGCAGATTCCGCCGCGCGGCGGAGAGCCGCTTCCAATTTGACGGCGTTCCGGAGAATCGGGGCGGATACGGCGGGACGAAGCCGTGCGGTATTCCAACACTCATTTCGAGAGGCGGGCTCGCACATGCGTGATGATGAATCAACCTTCGGGAAAAAACGCAGCGAATGGTTTTTCCTCGCAGTGGGAAAAAACCATCAAATGGAACCTTTGAGTTGCATCCGACTCCGCATCAACCTGAGCGAGCTCCCGCAAGGTCACCGAGCGTACGCAACATGCTTGTCGCCGCAGGCTGATCGCGCAATCGAGCGCGCGCGCATAGTGCCGGAGCGGTTACCTCTTCGTCTTCCTTGGCGCCGGTTCCAGAAGGGCGCCGTCAGCCGCGAATGCCGGAACAATGGTCTCCGGCTTGAGCACACGCTGCTCGAGGCGCAACGGTCCACAGCAGACCATGAAGTAATCGTAGAAGTATCGCTTCTGGTTGCCCATCACGAGTTGCCGGTGCAAGCGAAAGAAATTCGCACGGAACCGCCGGTAGGTCTTGGCGTCGAGAATGTCCCGCATGTGAACGCGCCTGACGATCGGCCGGCCAGTCGCCGGCAGGTTCAGTTCGGCGAGCGGATGAGAGCCGTAAAAGCTGATAGGGTCGGCCTTGCTCTGATAGTCGATCCAGAAGATCGCGTTATGGGCCGAGACGCGCACGAGCGCATCTCTGAGCCAATCGGCTTTCGGATGCAGCGCAATCTTCAGAAGCGATGAGCCAGCGGACAGCAGCATCAGCCGCTCGCCCTTCTTTCCGAAATCTGGAGCCAGTTGCAGCGCACGGTCGGCCACCGCAATCTTGAGCGCGCATCCAAGGCTGTGTCCTGCGAACACCACTTCGTCATAGCCGCCGCGCTGCAGAACATCGGCAAGCGCCCGCGCGAATCCGTCGAGGCGCGCATCGAAATCGGACCGCGCGCGACGCACGAGTTCGCTTCCGAAGATCCAGTCGTCCATCATGTAGTCGAGCAGGAGGAAGCGCCCGGGCACGGCCATCAGCAGCGCCAAGATCGCGATTGCCGCAATCGGCATCAGGGCATAGGCCAGCGGCAGCGAAAGCCCAAGCGCCGGCAGCCATGACGCGGCATAGATCGACAGCGCCGCGAAGGAGACAAGCAGCGCAACCGGATAGGTGAAGAACAGCCCGTAGAGCCAGTTGGCGCGGAAATACCGGAACGCAGTCCCGGTCAGAATGAAATCAGAGAATGCCGCAACCGCGCGCGTGACGCGGCGCCACCACGGCCGGGCAAAATCGGCCAGCACGACGTCGTGCCACAGCAGCGAGTGATAATCGGTATCGGTCGACCAGTTCGGGCCACGGGCCGCGATCCGCCAGGTCGCGATCATGCGGTCGCGATCCAGATTCAGCGGGCCGACGTCAGCCTTCACCGCCCAGACCCGCGCCGAACGGCCGAGTTCGCGGATATACCGCTCGTGCTGGCGCTCCGGCGGGATGGGCTCATATCCGCCGAGAAAAAAGACGCAGCGCGTCCTGACCGTCCGGTCCTTCATGTCGTGATGCAGATCTTCGGTGCGGGCGGGGGGACCGGGCAGACCGTCCGCCGCCTGTTTCTGGAGCATTCAAGAGTACGGCCGGATGATGCCTGCAAACCGGGACCAATTCCACCACGGTCCTGAATTTGCTATGGATTTGTCACCTGTAGTAAAGTTTCCAGTTTGCTGGACATGATGATGAAACGGCATCGGCCCGCGATTGTCGTCACAGACACGAGCTCCTTTTGACCGATTTCATTCCACCCTACCCGCCCCGCTTCCCGGCCCATACGCCGTTGTGGAAGCGCCTGAGGGCGGCCCGTCACAGCCTGATCGGGATGTGGGAAATCTGGGACTTCTTTTCGGAGTTCGAGTCCGCACGGTTTCTGAACCGGCGCATCTTCCTGTGCAACTGCCCCGACGCGGTGCGCTTCGCCTTCAGCACCAACAATGAGAGTTTCGAGCGCAAGAGCCCGCAGCAGCGCCATGCGCTGGCGCCCCTGATCGGCGACGGCCTGCTGATCAGCGATGGCGCAACATGGCGGTTTCGCCGCCGCCTGGTCGCTCCGATCACCCATGCCTCGCGGCTGTCGGATTTCGCCGAGCCGATGGTGCAGGCCGCCCGCGATATGCGCGAACGCTGGCTCGCCCTGCCTCCGGGCACCGAAATCGACGTTCACGCCGAGATGGGAACGCTCACCGCCGACATCATCTGCCGGACGGTATTCGGCGAACGCCTGCCGCACGCCGATGCACAGGAGGTGACGGAAAGTTTCACCGAGTATCAGACCCTCGTCGAACAGACCGACCTGGCATCGCTGATCGGACTGCCCGACTGGTTTCCGCGGCCGCGCTCACGAGCCCTGCGCCAGTCGGTGCGACGCATCCACATCGTGCTCGAACGGCTGATCGAGACCTACCGCCATGCCGAGGAGACCTCGGTGCTGGGACGGCTTCTTCATGCACGCGACGCCGAGACCGGCGAGCCGCTCTCTGCGGAAGCGTTGCGCAACGAGATTGCCGTGCTGTTTCTGGCTGGACTGGAATCGAGCGCCAATGGCCTGGCCTGGGCCTGGTATCTGCTGTCGCAGGCACCGCGCGAGGAATCCCGGTTTCACGCCGAGATCGACAAAGTGCTGTCGGATCGGCCGGCCACGTTCGCCGATGTTGCCAAGCTCGACCATACGCGCGCGGTCATCGACGAAACCCTGCGGCTGTATCCACCGCTGCCCTTCCTCTCCCGTGAGGCGGTGCGCGACGAGACCTTCCGGGACGTCGTGATTCCCAAGGGTTCCCTGATCTTTGTCGTGCCCTGGTTGCTGCACCGTCATCGCAAGCTGTGGCACAACCCCGATCACTTCATGCCGAGGCGTTTCCTGCCCGGCAATCCGCCGCCCTCGAAATTTGCCTACATCCCCTTCAGCATCGGTCCGCGCGTCTGCACCGGCATGGCGTTCGGCACCATCGAGGCGATCCTCTGCATGGCGACGATTGCCCAGACCTTCCGCCTCCGTCTAAAGGAGGGATACGAGGTACGGCCAGTGGCGCGTCTGACGCTGCGGCCCGAGGGGGGCCTGCCGATGACCCTGGAACGGCGGATTCCGGCGACGGACCGCAAGCCAAAGCGCCGCGCCAAGAAACGCGCGGCAACTGCGGGTAAACAAGGCTGCCCTCACCTACTGATGGGGTGATCGCGGCAAATCCCGCGGCCCAATCCTCTGCCGAGCCCTCGGCAAACCGAGTTCGACCTGCTAAACGGCTCCGCAATACGCTGATCCAGCACATTATTTCAGTGCAAAATCGATACTGCAGGCGCCTGGCACGCGGCATGAATTCCCTTAACACCGCAATCAGTTCCGGTAAAAAAGGCGCAACGCGCTTTGAGGACCGAATCAAGGACCCGGCATGAAAGAAACCGACAAGGACATCGGCAGGGCCATTGCCGGCCTGCAAGCGCTGATCGAGCAATTGCAGACGGGACATCTCAAGCTGCTGTTTGCCCGCGCTGGCGATGCGGAATGGTCCGACGGCGCCGAACAGATGACGCGCTATTACCAGCAACTGCTGACGTTGTTCGAGACCGTACAAGCCGACCGCGCCAGAATACGGAAGCTGAGAGTGCGCCGGATCAGGATGAAGCGCGAGGCCGCCGCCAAGAAGGCACCGGTCAAACGGCGCCTGTAAACGCCATCCGCGGTGACTGAGCCGCTTGCGGTCCTGTCATTATGGGTGCCGCCGACGTTCAGATCACCAAGAAGTCCAGATGATCGAGCATTAGCCCGGCCGTGAGTGTCGCAAAGTGGATTCGTGGCTGGAATCCGCTGCCGTCCGCGTCATAGAACAGCCGCCCGTCCGTGTTGTCGTACAGGATATGCTGCGCGCCGTTCTTCGCCGTGCCGCTGGCATTGGTGACGAACTCACTCGCCGACAGGCCAGACCCGATCGCGGTAAAGATCGCATTCTGAAGCTGGATCTTGTCGACATTGACCTTGAAGTCGGTGATGGTGTCGACATTGCCGGCTCCGAGCGCGGTGTTGAAGCGGAAGAAATCGACCCCACCACCGCCGGTCAGGATGTCCTTACCCTCCCGTCCGCAGATGATGTTGTGGCCTGAATTGCCCGTGATTCGGTTGGCCAGCGCATTTCCAATGCCGTTGATCCCGGACGATCCTGTCAGTGTGAGGTTCTCCACATTGGCTGCAAGGGTGTGGGAGCTGGAACTCTTCACGAGGTCGATGCCGCAATTGGCGGCTTCAATCACGGTGTCCCGGGCGTTGACGTAATAGGTGTCGTTGCCACGTCCGCCAGCCAGAATGTTGATCTCGGAATTGCCATACAGGCGGTCATTACCATCGCCCCCAACCGCGTTCTCGACAGCGCTTTTGACCACCATCGAAACCCCGTCGATCCTGCTGGTCGCACCCGCATTGAGGTTGATGATCGAATTGGACGTGACCGCCGCCGCATTGATGGTGTCGGTCCCACCGTTGGTGTCGACGAGGCTGGTTCCGTGTCCGCCCAAGTTCACATAGTCGGAGAACTCGTTGGTGAACACATACCGGTCGTCTGTCGGAATTGCACCGAACGTGCGCACCACGATGTCACTGACCGAGAGCGTATCGCCGGCCGCACCATCGGCGATACGCACCGTCCAATCCCCCGCGGCCCGCTCGCCGCGGAAGGCCTGGGACTCGAAGGTCCAGGTGCCGGTGAAATCCGTGCGGCCTCCGGCACCGTTGATCAGTTCGCTGGTCGTGCCGTTCGGCGAGGTCACGTAGAGTTTGATATCTCCGGTGTAGGTCGTCGAGAACGCCGCCTCGACGGTCACGCGATCGACGAGATCGTCCCAAACCGCATTGCCGGAGAAGGTCACGCCGGATTCATCGGCGTCGGGAACGATCAAAGTCGCATCCAGCATGTCCACGACATTGAGAAATTCGTTGAACGAGGTCTGTGCCTTCGAACCAATCAGCCAGGTCTCCGCCAGTCGCACCGCGGCCAGTGCGTCGACCAGGCCATAGCCATAGTCCTTGCTGAAGTGCAGGCCGCCGTTGTTCCAGGTCTGCGCGCCGTTCCATTGCCAGGCATATCGTTCGTCGCCAACCGGGCCAGCCC
>JAEWHY010000375.1 GCA_023387555.1 Pseudomonadota bacterium | reverse complement strand
GTGGTCTCGCGGCCCAGCACCGCATTGCGATGCGGAAAGCGACCGAAGCGCCGGATGATGTCGGCGTGCACCTCGGCATATTTCAGGTTTTCCGGGTCGCCGAGTGCGCGGCACAATTCGACGCAGCGGTCCTGGTCCTCGATCTCTTCCGAATGCATGTACGGAAGATAGAAGAAGGCGCGCAGCGTCTTGTCGACGGCCTGGTCGAAGCCTTGCGCGATCGCGGCAGCGGCGATCTCGCGCGCGAGCGGGTCGGCCGCGAAGGCGCGCGGGCTGTTGCGGAACATGTTGCGCGGAAACTGGTCGAGCACGATGATCAGCGCGAGCGCGCTGTCGGGCTCGTTCTCCCATGGCGTCAGGCGCCCCTCGGCAGCCGCTTCGTAGGTGGACAGGAACGTGTCGCGGACGTCGCGATCGAAGGCGTCGTCCTTCTTGTACCACTTGTCCGGCCCGGCCTCTTTCCAGAAGGCCAGCACTTCGTCAGCGGGTCTTACGTCGGTCATGGATTGTGTTTGCCTCACCACATGGGATCCGCCCCGCCGGAGAGGCGAAGGCCTGTCAGGAGCTAACGGATCATATGAGCCCGGTCGGCGCAATCGACCGCCGCGCGAGTTGCTTGATCCCTGGCATTTAGCGAAAAATCGAGGCGTTATACCCGCATCTGGCCGGAGCGGATGCGCGCATAGGCCGCCCGGTCCAGCGGGACGAAGGCGCGCTGTGAGGGATCGTTGACGTAAAGCGGGTCGGCCGTCGCGTCCGGATCGTAACCCTCCTTCACCAGATCCACCTTGCGCTGCTTGAAGGTGGCGGTCATGTCGAGATCGCTGCGGATCCGCAGGAACACCGGCCGTGCGTAATCGGGCAGCGATGTCTGCAGATGCTGGTAGAGCGCGGCGAGGTCGCAGTCGTGGCACACGATCGCGGCCATGCCGGCGCGGCCTTCAAGGCCCGGAATCGCGACACCATAGACGTTGGTGTCCTTGATGCCGGCGAAACGATTGATCGCTTCGGCCACTTCGGAGGTCGAGACATTCTCTCCCTTCCAGCGGAAGGTGTCGCCGATCCGGTCGACGAAATAGAAATAGCCGTTCTCGTCCTTGCGCATCAGGTCGCCGGTGCGGAACCAGATGTCGTTCGGCGCGAACACATGCCGCAGGATCTTCTTTTCGGTGTCTTCGCGCCGCGCATAGCCCTCGAAACGGTTGCCGGGCTTGTTGGCGTCGTTGACGATCTTTCCGATGGCTTCGCCGACCTCGTTCGGTCCGCACGGGATGCAGAATCCTTCCGCGTTGCGCTCGGGCTGTTCGGCCTCGACGTCGAACTTGACGAGCGCAGTCGGAAACCGGTGTTCGAGAAACCAAGGCAGACGCCCGACCGCGCCGGTCTTGCCCTCGAAGTTGAACATCAGCACGTTGCCTTCGGTCGCCGCGTAGAATTCCAGGATCAGCGGGATGCGAAAGCGCGCCTTGAACTCCTCCCAGATGTCGGGACGCAATCCATTGCCGCAGGCGAGCCGCAGCTTGTGCCGCTTTTCGTTCGGATTGGGCGGCGCATTGACGAGGTAACGGCACAATTCGCCGATATACTGCATCATGGTGCAGTCGTTGTTGACGATGTCGTCCCAGAACTCCCGCACCGAGAAGCGCTCGCGGATATAGACCGATCCGCCATTCACCAGCAGCGAGCCGATGGCGCAAAGCCCGCCCGCGGTGTGATACATCGGCAGGCACACATAATTGCGGTCCGTCCGCTTCGTCCCCATCACGCCGGCGAAGCCGAAGGAGGCGAGCATCACGCGATAATGGTTGATGTTGGCTGCCTTCGGCAGGCCGGTGGTGCCTGAGGTGTAGATGTAGAGCGCGGGGTCCTCGATGGTGAGGGCCGGGCGTTCCGTCGCCGCAAGCGGCGCGCCGGACAGATCGTCGGCGATGCGGTCGATGCGCGGATCGTCGCCGGCTTCGCCATGGACCCATACTTTCGGTTTGGACCGCAGCAGCGGGCGGATGGCGTTGAACTGGGCGATCAGGTCGGCGGCCACGATGATGTGCTTCGGCGCGACGATGTCGATGCAATGCGCGAGCGAAGCGCCGATCAGATTGGTGTTGAGCAGGGCGGTGACGCCGCCGACGCGGGTAATGCCGAGCCAGATCGCCATGAATTCCGGCCGGTTCGGCATCAGGAGACAAACGGTTTCGCCCTTGGCGATCCGCTCGCCCTGCGCCCAGCGCGAATAGCGATTGGAGCGGTCGAACAATTGCCGGTAGCTGAAGGTCTCGCGCGGCGACAGCAATGCCGGCGCGTCGCCATGGCGGGCGGCAAGTTCCTCGATCACGTTCGGGAAAATCCGCGCCGGATTTTTCGCGATATGCGTGGTCATGCGCAGCGCGCGCAGGATGCCGCGCAGGAAGACCAGATCGCCCTTCAGCTGGCTGAAAAACCCCATGCCCGGCTCCAATGGGCGACGATGCTAGCATCGAAGAGTCTCCACCCCGTTTCAAGAGGTGGTTAACGATTGCGCTGGCGGCGCAGGGCCGGCCGCGTCACGATTGGCGCGCGGATCGCAGCGCGGTTGCTAGCGATCGCGGCCGCCGAACGGCACCAGCGGGTTGTCGACGAGGGCAGCCGCATCCGGACGGTCGGTGACCGTGTAGCCGAGGAAGGCGTCGAACAATTCGCGCACGATCCGCGGCTCCAGATCGCGGACGATGAAGACCATCCGGGTCCGGCGGTCGGCGTCGGGCCAGGCGTCGAGCTGCGTCGCCGGATGCAGCACATGCTGCACGCCATGCAGCACCATCGGCCGATCCGGCGTCTCCTCGATATTCACGATCGCCTTCATGCGCAGAAGGTTCGGTCCGTGCGTCGAGCGCAGCAGTTCCAGGAACAGGTCGAGCATCGCCGCCGGAATTGCGCGTTCGGTCGCCAGCGTGAAGGCCCGTATCCGGTCGTCATGCCGGTTCACGTCATGGACGTGATGGTGACGATGGCCGTGACCATGATCGTGGTGGTGGTCATGGTCGCGCGTCTGCTGGGCCGCGACGATCGCTTCATCGGCAAGCCAGCGTGAGACGTCGGGGATCTTGCGCGACGGATCGTACAGGCCGCAATTGGTGAGCGCCGCGACGGTCGCTTCGCCAGCGGCAGCGTCGAGGATCGGCGCGGCTGGATTGAGCTTGTGCAGCCGCGCGATCAGCGCATCGCGCGTCGCGGCACCGTCAGCACCCATCAACAGATCGATCTTGGTCAGCACGATGCGGTCGGCCACCGCCGCCTGCTTCACAGCCTCGGCATGACGGTCGAGCGTATCCGAGCCGTTCACGGCATCGACCAGGGTCACGACACCGTCCAGCCGGAAGCGCATGACGAGATAGGGATGCTGCATCAGCGTCTGGATCAGCGGCGCCGGATCGGCGAGACCTGTGGTCTCCACGATGACGCGCGTGAACGCGGCGCGGCCGTTGTCGAGATTGCGCAGCAGCTTCTCCAGCGCGGTGACGAGATCCCCGCGCAGGTTGCAGCACAGGCAGCCGCTCGACAGCACCATCATGTCGCCATCGATCTTCTCGACCAGCAGATGGTCGAGCGCGATCTCGCCGAACTCGTTGATCAGCACTGCGGTGTCGCGCAGATCGGGATCGCGCAGCAGCCGGTTCAGCAGTGTGGTCTTGCCGGACCCGAGAAAGCCGGTGATCAGCGTGAGCGGGATCGGCGGCGGCGGGCGGCGGGTGGGGTCGGAAGCGGTCACCGGGCTGCAGGCTGTGCGGGCCGCGACGCGGGCTTGGCG
>JAEWHY010000371.1 GCA_023387555.1 Pseudomonadota bacterium | reverse complement strand
CGGAGATGATGTCGGAAATTTTGCGCGAGGATTCCTCGATTCGCGCCATCGCCGTGACGGCCTCGTTGACGACCACGCCGCCGCGGTCGGCGGTCTCGCGGGTGCCTTGCGTGAGTTCGTTGGCCTGCCGCGCGTTCTGCGCATTGTTGCGCACCGTGCAGGCGATTTCTTCCATCGAGGCCGAGGTCTCCTCGAGGCTGGCGGCCTGGTCCTCGGTGCGCTCCGAAAAGGCGTTGGTGGCGGCCGAGATTTCGAGCGAGGCGCCCGTCACCTCGTGTGCCGCGTCGGCAACCGCGCCGACCGCTTCGCCAAGCGCGACCACCGCCGCATTGAAGTCGTCCCGGAGCTGGATGTATTCCTGCGGAATGTCGTCCGGCAGGCGCACCGTCAGATCGCCCTGCGCGAGCATGGCAAGGCTGCGGCTCAGCACCTCGACGACCTCGGCTTGCCCGCGGGCGGCAGCCGCGCGCTCTTCCTCGGCGGCCTTCCGCGCACGGTCCGCTGCGTCGATATAGGTGGAGATCGCCAGTTCCATGTCGATCATCGACGCCTTGACCAGCGCGGCAATGGCTTCGGCCGCCTGCTCGTGGCTCTGCCTCTGCAGAATGCCCTTCGGCCACATCGTCGCCAGCAATGACTTGACGAGTTCGGCCGTGATCAGCGCATAGCCGCCGACATACCAGCGCGGCTCGAGTCCGATGCGGGCATGCGTTTCGCCGATGCGCGACACGCTCTCCAGATAATCGCCAGAGAAGGCACCAGCGGTGAGCTGCGACCAATGCCGCAGCTGCGCGCCCTTGGCCTGGCCGATGCGCGCGCTGTCCGTGAAGAAGCTGGCGACCTCGGGAACCGCCGCGATCTTCTGGTAGAATCCCTCCAGGATCGCCGGCAGCTCCCTGTCGATCTGCGGCTTGACCGCCTTGATGGCATCGATGCCCTTCGCATCGAGTTCGATGAACTGAAGTCGTTCAGTAAGGGCGCGCGTGTTGCTCATGCCATGTCCGGCTGTCGGGAGACGCTGTGGCCCGCATTTCGTGGAAAGCACGCAAGGGACCGGTGTTAACGCGTCGTAAACTGCGAACATTAAGGGAGCGTTACGGCGCTACCACGTCGCATTGCATACCGCCGATGCGAGCGACGAAGGGCACGATTGCGCGCAATTCACAGAGCGCAAACGGCTTCGCTCCTCCGCAGCTCTCACGCTGCGAAGGAGCGATGATGAAAATCCCGAGGCGCTGTTACTTCGCCGGCACACGCGACTGAGCGCGCTCGGCCGGAACGATATCGAACTGGCGCAGCATGCCGCGCCGGAGCGCATCGAAGGTAACGCGCCGTCCGATCCGGTCGGCATTGAGCAGACGGATCAGGTCGTCAACGCCGGTGACCTTCTCGCCGTCGACGCGCACGATCACGTCGAGAGTCATCAGGCCGCCGGTGTCGGCCGGCGCGCCCTGCTCGATGCTCGTGATCATCGCGCCGGAGGCATTGTCGATGTCCGCCGCACGCGCATGTCGGCGCGGCACCGCGACGGTCTGTCCGGCCATGCCGATGAAGCCGCGCCGCACCCGGCCGTGCCGGATCAATTCGCTGAGCACGGTCTGCGCGGTGTTGCTGGCGACCGCAAAGCAGATGCCCTGCGCGCCCATGATGATCGCGGTGTTGATGCCGATCACCTCGCCATGCGACGTGACGAGCGGGCCGCCGGAATTGCCCGGATTGAGCGCCGCATCGGTCTGGATCACATCCTCGATCAGCCGGCCGCTCTGCGCGCGCAGCGAACGGCCGAGCGCCGAGATCACGCCGGCCGTCACCGTGGATTCAAAGCCCAGCGGATTGCCGATCGCCACTACCAACTGACCGCGGCGCAGCGCCTTGGAATCGCCGAGCGGCGCGCTCGGCAGATTGCGGACGGAATCGGCCCGGATCAGGGCGAGATCGGTGTCGGGGTCCTCGCCGAGCAGCCGCGCCTCCATCACGCGGCCTTCGGAATCGGTGAGCCGCAGCTCGCGCGCGCCCTCCACGACGTGACTGTTGGTCAGGACAAGGCCATCCGGCGCGATGATCACACCGGAGCCGACGCCGCCCGCGGAGCGCCCGCTGCCGTTCTTCTTGCGCGTCTCGACCCGCACCACGGCAGGGCCGACGCGATCGGCGACGCCGATCACGGCATGCGAATAGGCATCGAGCAGCGCCGCATCCTCTACGGCGACAGCGGCCTGCGGCTGGGCTTCGTCGGTATCGAACTGAGTAACGTTGGTGACATCGAGCATGGTCAGCTCCCATCGGCACGCGTGGGCCGCAGACGGGGTCTACGGGCGTCCATTCCGTGGCCGCGCTTTCGGGGTGACACCAGATGTAGGGGCGCAATGCCAAAATTAAAGGGAGCGAAACGAGAGCCCCCGGCCGGGTGGGGTCGCCAGCTACCGGATGTGCTTGAACGCCTCGGCGAAGAAATACGGTCCGAGGCAATAGACGCTGGTCCAGAGAACCGCGCCCGTGGCCTGTGCCGCCAGGAAATGGTGAAACGGCATGGCCAGAGAGCCCGCGAGCAGACCGTTGACCTGCCGCATGACCGGGATGAAGCGCGCCACCACCACGATCCAGAGCCCGCCCTTGGCGAACCGCTCCTCGACGGCATCCAGCCGCTCGGCGGTCAGTCCGATCTTCGGTCCGAACCGGCGCAGCAAGGCGTTGCCGCCAAGGCGTCCGATCAGATAGCCGGTCGAGTCGCCGAGGATGGCGCCCAACAGGACGGCGAAATAAACCGCGACGATCGAAAGCTCGCCCTTGGCGGCGAGCAGACTGGACGCGATCACCCCGGTTTCACCGGGTACCGGGGATCCCATGGATTCCAGATAGACCATGACGAAGATCGCGACCGCTCCATATTGCTTCAGGAACGGCTCGAAGATCGCCCAGCCCTCGTGCAGCGTGGTCAGCATCCCATCAGTTTCCGAAGGTCTGGCCGAGCTGCTGCATCACCGCGTCTTTCCAGGTTACGATTTGCGGGCTGTCGAGCGTCTGCGGCGGCTTGTCGGTCTTGCTCGCATCCTTGGTGAGCCGTGCGATCCGCAGTTCGCCATCGGTCCAGTACGGATCGTCGCCGCCATTGCGCCCGTTGAGGGTCGGCCCCACACCGGTGACCTGATACAGCACTTGGACGACCTTGGCGGCCTTGAGATCGTCGATCAGGCCGTTGCGCTCTGCGTCGATGTCGGGCGAGATGTGATGCGTCACCTGCCCCGTATAATGACTGACGCCGACACCGCGGTCGAATGTCACCGCGCCGAGCCAGACCGGGCGGCCTTCCGCGCCGCGCTCCAGCACCTTCCAGAACCGCACATGATGGCGCCGGTCGGCGCTCTTGCCGGACGGCTTCTCGAAGGCGAGATCCTCGACCCGCCCTTCATAGTAGAGCGGACTGACCGGCGCATGCTTGTAGGGACGGTCGAGCAGCACCGAGCCGATGATCTCGGCGCTCGTTTTCAGGGTGATCGGATCGGCCGGAAGCCAGCCAGCCTCGTTCATGGCGCGGATCACGGTATCGCGCCCGCCGACCAAGCCGACATTGAGCGCGTCGCCCGGAATACCCTGCTTCGTCAGCGTCACCATCGGCTTCTGCGCGAGCCCGGGCTGGTGCTCGTGGTGGGTCCATGCGGCGGGCAGCAGGATGTAGGCGACGGCGCCGTAGATGAGCGCCATGACGGCTGCGGTGACGATGACGGTCCAGGTCATGCTACGCTTCATCGCTCGTCACACCGGGTCCGCTGCCGCCGCGCCTTGCCGACCAAGCAATGAATCGGGCGACGGCCGATATTGCAGGACAGGCACGCCACGGTCCAGCCACGCATCGTCCCGTTCGGTCACGTCGATTCCGACTATCACATTCGGTCTGTGGCAACGGGCGCGGCAACGATGCAGGCCGCTGAGCGCGCTCACAATCCTTTCAGCCAGGCACCGATCCGCGCCACGGCTTCATGCATGTCGGCCTGCGACTGCGCATAACAGAAGCGCAGGTAGTGCTTGCCGTCGAGCGGATCGAAATCGACGCCGGGCGTCGCCGCCACATGCGCCTGTTCGAGCATGCGCTTGGCGAAGTCATAGGAGTCGTCGGAGAAGCGCGCGATATTGGCGTAAAGATAGAACGCGCCATCGACCGGCAGGAATTTATCGAGCCCCGCTTTCGGCAGTCCGTCGATCAGGATGCGGCGATTGTCCTCGTAGCCGTGCTTGACGGCGTCCATCTCGTCGCGGCCATCGAACGCCGCTTCCGCCGCGACCTGCGACAGTGTTGGCGCACTGATCGCCAGATTGCCCTGAAGCCGCTCGATCGGCCGAACGAGCGGTTCGGGCGCAACGATCCAGCCGATGCGCCAGCCGGTCATGCAGAAATATTTCGAGAAGGAATTGATCACCAGCGCCTGGTCCGAGATTCGCAGCGCGGTCTCGGACGGGAAGGCATAATCGAGGCCGTGGTAGATTTCGTCCGAGATGAAGCGGATGCCTTCGGCTTCCGTGGTGCGCACGAGTTCAGCCAGCGCCTCCGGCCGGATCATCGTGCCGGTCGGATTGGCGGGGCTTGCCACCAGCAATCCCGCGAGTTTCTTGCGGCGGTGTTCCTCCAGCACCGCTTCGGGCGTCACAGCCCAGCGTGTGCTGTCGCCGGTTTCAATCAGCACGGGTTCGCAGCCCAGCGCCTTGAGGATATGCCGATAAGGCGGATAGCCGGGATTGGCGATGCCGACCCGGTCGCCCGGCTCGAACATGGCGAGAAATGCCAGAATGAATCCGGCCGACGAGCCGGTGGTGACGATCACCCGCGCCGGATCGAGATCCACATTATACATCTCGCCATAATGCCGCGCGATCCGGTCACGCAGCGATCCGATGCCGAGCGCCTCGGTGTAGCGCAAGGGTCCGTCGAGCGCGCGGCGCGCGGCATCGAGCGCGGTGCGCGGGGCCGGCGCCGCCGGCTGGCCGACTTCCATGTGGATGATGTGGTGGCCGGCCGCTTCCATGCGAGTCGCAGCCGCGATCACGTCCATCACCATGAAGGACGGCACGTCGCTGCGCGAGGATGGAGAAATCATCTGCCTTGCCCGTTCCAGCATCGATTCAGTGGCCCGTTTCCAATATTCGATCCGCCATGTGCCCCGCTCCTGCCGCATTCGCGCGATTGCCTGCCGCTGCCCCCAACCATGACCGCGGCGTGATTTGACCGCCTCAGGCGGGCTCACCTAGTGTCCGGTCGGCAATAGCAATTCCAGAGCGTTATGACACAAGCTGCGACTCCGTACAGTCCTATCCGGACAACCATCGCAAAGGCGGCCTCCCGCCTGATGATTGCGGTGACCGCGGTCGCGCTGGCGATTCCGCCGCTGCCCGCGGCCGCACAGAAGCGCGGCGGCATGCCGCTGATCCGCGACGCCGAAATCGAGCAGCTGATGCGCGACTATACCGCGCCGATCTTCCGGGTCGCGGGCCTGTCGAAGGCCAATCTGAAGATCATCCTGATCAACGACAAGTCGTTCAACGCCTTCGTGGTCGACGGCCGCCGCATCTTCGTCAACACCGGCGCGCTCGCCGAATCGACCACGCCGAACCAGATCATCGGCGTGCTCGCGCATGAGACCGGCCATATCGCCGGCGGCCATCTGTCGAAGCTGCGCCAGGAGCTCGCCAACGTCCAGACCGCCGCGATCATCGGCATGCTGCTTGGCGCCGCGGCGATGGCCGCGGGCGCGGCGACCGGCGCCGGCGCCAATGCCGGACAGGCCGGCATGGCGGCGATTCACGCCAGCCAGCACGCAGCGATGCGTTCGCTGCTGTCCTATCAGCGCGCCCATGAGGAAGCGGCCGATCGCGCCGCGGTGAAATTCCTCGCCGCCACCGGCCAGTCCGCCAAGGGCATGTACGAGACCTTCAAGCGGTTCGCCGACCAGTCGATGTTCACCGCGCGCTACGCCGACCCCTATGCGCAGTCGCATCCGATGGCGACCGAGCGCATGGCGGCGCTTACCGAGATCGCGCGAACCAGCCCGAACTGGGACAAGAAGGATTCGCCCGAGTTGCAGGCGCGTCACGACATGATGCGCGCCAAGCTGTCCGGCTTCATGGAGCCTCCGCAAACCGTGGCGCGCCGGTATCCGCCAGGCGACACCTCCCTGCCCGCCCGCTATGCGCGCGCCATCGCCACCTATCGACATTCCGACATCCGCGCCGCGATCGCCCAGATCGACGCCCTGATCGCCACCCAGCCGAACAACCCGTATTTCCACGAACTGAAGGGACAGGCGCTGCTCGAGAATGGCCGCGCCGCCGAAGCGATCGCCCCACTGCGGCGCGCCGCATCGCTCGCCCCGGATCCGACGCTGATCCAGATCATGCTCGGGCAGGCGCTGGTTGCGACCAACAATCCCGCGCATGCCGAGGAGGCGATCGCGATCCTGCGCAACGGCCTGGCACGCGAGCCGGATACCCCGCACGGCTATCAGCAGCTCGCCATGGCCTATGGCCGCAAGGGTGACCTCGCCCAGGCCGATCTCGCCTCCGCGCAGGCGGCTTTCGCACGCGGCGATTTCAAGACCGCCCGTGAACTCGCGGCGCGCGCCAAGACACGGTTGCCGGTCGGCTCCCCCGGATGGGTGCGTGCCGACGATATCGTCGCTGCCAAAGTCCCGACGGCGCCCACGCGCCCGAACTGAACCCTGCACCAAGGAACATTTTGATGACCCGCCTCACCCGCCTGCTCGCCGCCGCCGTCACGGCGATTTCCGTCGCCGGCGCTGGCGCAGCCTACGCGCAGAGCTTCTCGCCGCAGCAGCGCGGCGAGATCGAGAGCATCATCCGCGAGTATTTCATCAAGCATCCCGAGATGATCGAGGAGTTGCAGGCGCTGGCCCAAGCCGAGAAGCTCAAGCGCGCCATCACCGACAACAAGCAGATCCTGTTCAATTCGCCGCGCCAGGTCACGCTCGGCAATCCGAATGGCGACGTCACGATGGTGGAATTCTTCGACTACAACTGCGGCTATTGCAAACGCGCTCTCGACGACATGCTGACGCTGATGAAGGACAATCCCAATCTGCGCGTCGTGCTCAAGGAGATGCCGGTGCTGAGCCAGGGCAGCATGGAGGCGGCCCAGGTCGCGGTCGCGGTCGCGCTGCAGGACAAGAGCGGCAAGCGCTATCTCGACTTCCACCAGAAGCTCCTCACCGGCCGCGGCCAGGTCGACAAGGCGCGCGCGCTCGCGGTCGCCAAGGAAGTCGGCGCCGACATGGCGCGGATCGAAAAGGACATGGGCGGCGCCGAGGTCCGGGCGGCCCTGCAGGAGAGCTTCGCGCTCGCCGAAGCCCTCGGCTTCCAGGGCACGCCGTCCTACGTGATCGGCAACGAGGCCGTGGTCGGCGCGGTCGGCGTCAAGGAATTGCAGGCCAAGATCAACAACGCCCGCTGCGGCAAGCCGGCCTGCTGAGGGCTTTCCCCAAGGCCGGGGAACGGCGCAAGCCCGCCTTCGGGCGGGCTTTTCCTCGCCCGGCGTCCCGCCTATAAGGAGGCCCGCTCGGGGCGTTGCCCGCCCTGATCCTCCAGTGCAATCACGGCGCGTCTTAAAAGGCCCGATGGCGACGGTCTATGTCCTGAACGGTCCGAATCTGAACCTGCTCGGCACCCGCGAGCCGGAGATCTATGGCCGGACCACCCTGAAGGACGTCGAGGCGATGTGCCGCGACGCCGGCCAGCGGCATGGCTTTACGATCGTCTTCCACCAGTCCAATCACGAGGGCGCGCTGGTGGACTGGATCCAGGAGGCGCGCGCCGCAGCGGCGGCCGGCATCGTCATCAACCCGGCGGCCTATACCCACACCTCGGTCGCGATTCTGGATGCGCTGCTGGCGGCCGGCATCCCGGCCATCGAGGTGCATATTAGCAACGTCCATGCCCGCGACGCATTCCGCAGGCATTCCTACATCTCGCCGGCCGCGAAAGCGGTGATCTGCGGTTTCGGCGTCAACGGCTATGTGCTCGCGATCGACGGACTTGCGGCCATGCTCAATCACGCGAAGGACTGACAACACGTGGCGTCTGACAAAGACAAGAAGACGGGCCATGCGGCCCAAAATCCTGCGCCTTATGACGAGGACATGATTCGCGGGCTGGCGAAGCTGCTCGACGAGACCGGGCTGACCGAGATCGAAATCGAGCGCGGCGGCGAACGCATCCGGATCGGACGCACCGCACGCGCGGTCAGCGTCGCCGCTCCCGCCGTGGCCGCGGTCCCGGCCGTCGCCGCCGCGGCGACCGCCGCCGATCCGGCGAAGCATCCGGGCATGGTACCGTCCCCGATGGTCGGCACCGCTTATCTCGCGCCATCGCCCGGCGCGAAGCCGTTCGTCGATGTCGGGCAGGCGGTCAAGGCCGGCGATACCGTCATGATCATCGAAGCGATGAAGACCATGAACCAGATCCCCGCGCCACGCGGCGGCATCGTCACCCAGATCCTTGTCGAGGATGGCCAGCCGGTCGAATTCGGCGAGGCCCTGATGATCATCGAGTGATGGACAGGTCTCTCCGCTTCGTTCCCCGGGCTGCGCGCAACTTGAAACGGTGCGCTGCAGACACGGGGTTGCTGAATTGTCTGCAGGATGAGTCCCGGTTCTGCGGTGCATCGCCGACGCGCTGCGCCGCGCCCGGGACACGAGACCGATATGTTCGATAAAATCCTCATCGCCAATCGCGGCGAGATCGCGCTGCGCGTGCTGCGGGCCTGCAAGGAGCTCGGCATCCACACCGTCGCCGTGCATTCCACCGCCGACGCCGACGCAATGCATGTGCGGCTCGCCGACGAGAGCGTCTGCATCGGACCGCCGCAGGCGCGCGACAGCTATCTGAACGTGCCCTCGCTGCTCGCCGCCTGCGAGATCACCGGCGCCGACGCCGTGCATCCGGGCTACGGCTTCCTGTCGGAGAATGCGCGCTTCGCCGAGATCCTGGCCGAGCACAATATCGGCTTCATCGGGCCGAAGGCCGAGCACATCCGCATGATGGGCGACAAGATCGAGGCCAAGCGCACGGCGAAGCGGCTTGGCATTCCGGTGGTGCCCGGATCGGAAGGCGGCGTCGCCACCGATGAGGAGGCGCTGCGGATCGGACGCGAGATCGGATATCCGGTGCTGGTCAAGGCGGCGGCCGGCGGCGGCGGCCGCGGCATGAAGGTCGCCCATAACGAAGACGAGATGAGCATCGCGCTGCAGACCGCGCGTTCCGAAGCCAAGGCCGCATTCGGCGACGACGCCGTCTATCTCGAAAAATACCTGCAGAAGCCGCGGCATATCGAAATCCAGATTCTCGGCGACGGCCGCGGCGGCGCGATCCATCTCGGCGAGCGCGACTGCTCGCTGCAGCGCCGTCACCAGAAGGTGCTGGAGGAAAGCCCCTCGCCCGCGCTCAACACCGCGCAGCGCGACCAGATCGGCGAGATCTGCGCCAAGGCGATGCGCGAGATGAAATATCTCGGCGCCGGCACGATCGAATTCCTCTACGAGGACGGCGAGTTCTACTTCATCGAGATGAACACCCGCATTCAGGTGGAGCATCCGGTGACCGAGATGATCACCGACATCGACCTCGTGCTGGAGCAGATCAGGGTCGCGGCCGGCTGCGAATTGCCCTGCCGGCAAGAGGACCTGCGCTTCCACGGCCATGCCATCGAATGCCGCGTGAACGCCGAGAGCCCGTTCAACTTCCGGCCCTCGCCGGGCAAGATCCTGCATTACCACCCGCCGGGCGGGCTGGGCGTGCGGGTCGATTCCGCCGCCTATCAGGGCTACACGATCCCGCCCTATTACGATTCCATGGTCGGCAAGCTGATCGTCCACGGCAAGACGCGTCAGGAATGCCTGATGCGGCTCAAGCGGGCGCTGGACGAATTCGTGGTGGACGGCGTCGAGACCACCCTGCCCCTGTTCCGGACCCTGGTCCGCAACCAGGACATCATCGACGGCAATTATTCCATCCACTGGCTCGAGAAATTCCTGGCTGAAGGCGGGATGGAAGGCTGAAATCCGGCCGTCCGTGGAACCGGACGGCCGGCTTTGCGTTCTATTCTGTCGGCTTCACAGGGAGTTCTTTCCCCATCATGGATTCCGTTAAGACGGACGCCGCACCGCGGTCGTCCGCCGTACAGCCAATATTGCTGGCTCTGGGCTTTGCCATTCTCGTTGCCATAAGCGTCGCCTCGATCTGGCTCGTGGAGCAGTCCCGCAAGGATTCGGACACCGTCGCGACCACATTCGACATCCAGAACCGTCTGGCGTTGATCCTTTTGAATCTGCGCCGGGCCGAATCGGCGCAGCGCGGCTACATCATCACCGGGCAGCCGCAATACCGCGACGAGTACAGGGAGGCCGCGGCCAACACCCGGCCGGCCCTGCAGCGGGCCTCAGAGAGCATCAAGCAGGACGCCTCGCTGCTTCCCGGCTTCGAGAAAGTCCCGCCGCTGGTCGAACGCAAGCTCGCCGAGATGGAGCGGGTCGTCCAGATGCATGACGCCGGCCGGACCAAGGAAGCGGCCGACCTGATCTGGCAAGGCGATGGCCGCACTGCGATGAACGAGGTGCGCAATGCCATCATCGACCTCTACAATACCGAACGTGCCCTGCTCGATAACCGCCGCGCGGAGTCTGCCAGCACCAATGCCTGGCTGCTGCTAGCGACGCTGCTGGGCGCGGTTGCGATCGCCACGATCGGCGCTGTCTCGATCTATCTTGTGCAGCGCACGGGGCGCCAGCGCGAGCAGGCCCGCGCCGCCCTCCAGGACGTCAACCAGAACCTCGAAGCCAAGATCGAGGAGCGCACCGCCGAACTGCGTGAGGCCAATAACGAAATCCAGCGCTTCGCTTATATCGTCAGCCACGACCTGCGATCGCCGCTGGTCAATATCATGGGATTCACGGCGGAAATCGACGCTATTAAAAAAGACATATTCGACCGGCTTTCCGCCGTGCAAAAAGACAATGACGAAGCGGCGAGAGATACTCTAGAGTTGTCGAAGGACTTCGATGAATCCCTTGGATTTATCAAGAATTCGATCGGCAAGATGGACCGGCTCATCAACTCGATCCTGAAGCTGTCCCGCGAGGGCCAGCGCACGTTCAAGCCCGAGTATGTGAGCATGGACCAGTTGATCAAATCGATCACCGATGCGGTGGCGCACCAGGCCGCCGAAAAGGACATCGAAGTCATCATCGAGCCGCTGCCGCCGCTGAAAAGCGACCGGCTCGCGCTGGAGCAGATCTTCTCCAACCTCGTCGACAACGCCTTGAAATATACCTCTCCCGGCCGCCCCGGCCGGATTCGCGTCCGTGGCCGTGTCGATGCTTCGCAGGTCGTCTACGAGGTGGAGGATAACGGTCGCGGGATCGCGCCCGAGGATCATCAACGCGTGTTCGACCTGTTTCGCCGTGCCGGCGAGCAGGACCAGAAGGGCGAAGGCATCGGCCTTGCTCATACCCGTGCACTGGTGCGCCGTCTCGGCGGATATATGACACTGAAGTCGGCGCTCGGCGAAGGCAGCACATTTACGGTCACGCTGCCGCGCCGGATGCAAGAGGAAGAAAGACAGGCGGCATGAGCGAACACGTCACCATCATCATGATCGAGGACGATGAGGGCCATGCGCGCCTGATCGAACGCAATATCCGCAGAGCCGGCGTCAGCAACGACATCATGCCGTTCGCGAATGGCACCGAGGCGGTGCGCTTCCTGTTCGGTTCGGACGGCACCGGCGGCGTCAACAGCGGCCGCGCGCTGCTGATCCTGCTCGATCTCAACCTGCCCGACATGAGCGGAGTCGACATTCTGCGACGCGTCAAGGACAACGAGCACCTGAAACTGACGCCGGTCGTGGTGCTGACCACCACCGACGACGAAAGCGAGATCAAGCGCTGCTACGATCTCGGCGCCAACGTCTACATCACCAAGCCCGTCAATTACGACAGCTTCGCCAACGCCATTCGCCAGCTTGGATTGTTCTTTTCCGTCATCCAGGTTCCTGCAACCACCTGAGATGATGATATGCCGAAGAAGGTCCTTTATGCCGACGACGAACCCGGGCTGCGCCGCCTGGTCGAGCGCGGCCTTGGTGCAAAAGGCATCGAGGTCGTAACCGTCGCGGACGGCATCGACGCGGTCGAGCGGCTGAAGCAGGAAGACTTCGATGTGGTGGCGCTCGACCACCACATGCCGCGACTCGACGGTATCGGCGCGCTCAAGCTGATCCACGACATGCCGCAACATCCGCCGGTGATCATCGTCACCGGCGAGCAGGATTCCGCCGTCGCCGTCGCGGCGCTCAAGGCCGGCGCTTTCGATTACGTGCTGAAGGATGTCTCCGGACAATTCGTCCCTCTCCTCCATGCGGCATTGACCGGCGCCGCCGACGCGATGCGCCTGCGCCGAGCCAAGGAGCTTGCCGAAGCAGAACTGCGCGAGCAGCGCGACCGCTTCGAAAAGCTGGCCGTCGAACGGGCCATGTTGCTGCGCGAAGTCAATCACCGCGTCGCCAATTCGCTGCAATTGATCGCGGCCTTCCTGCAATTGCAGGGCGGCTCCTCGAGCAACGTCCAGGTCAAGGCCGCACTGACCGACGCAACCCGCCGCGTCATGGCGGTGGCTCAGGTCCACAAGCGCCTCTACACCTCGAACGACGTGCAGTCGGTCTCGGTCGATCAGTATCTGGCGGCGCTGGTCGAGGATCTTGCCAAGACCGATACATCGGCGACGCCCGCGCTCAGCCTCGCGGCCGAACCGATCGACCTCGATCCCGACCGCGCGGTCGCGATCGGGGTGATCGTCAACGAGCTGGTGCTGAACGCGATGAAATATGCCTATCCCGAAGAGAAGGGTCCGATCCGGATCGGCCTCAAGCGGGTCAACGGCCAGCACGCGATGCTGAGCGTGGAAGACGACGGGATCGGACACGACATCAAGACGCTGCCGCGCTCGACCGGACTTGGCCGCTCGATCGTCGGCGCGATGGCCAATCGGCTGGGCGCCGATGTGGTCTACGACCCCACGCACACCGGGACGCGTGTCGTCATCACGTTCGAGTGCACGCCCCGCACGCCTGCAGGCTGACCGGTTGCGCGGCATTGCACCGCGTCCGGGTCTGCCTTATTTCGAAGGGATGAGAACCGCGGCATGGGTACGGCC
>JAEWHY010000469.1 GCA_023387555.1 Pseudomonadota bacterium | reverse complement strand
GGTTGACGCCAATCGGACCGTGCCATCTCTCTTGGATGCAGTTGCCTTGCTGAGCGATGTGCCTGCGCGCGGGCTCGCGCGCGGTCAGGTCGGCACCGTAGTTGAAACTCTCGATGATGAGACCGCGCTGATCGAGTTCAGCGACGATGACGGTCACGCCTACGCGATCGTGCCGTTGCCGCGGTCGGAGCTTCTTGTGCTGCACTACGTGCCGGGCGCGGCTTGACCGCGATTCATTGCGAGCGAAGCGAAGCAATCCGTCTTGGTCCAATACGTGTGAAGTGGATTGCTTCGTCCTGCGTCGGCTGCGCCTCGCAGTCCTCGCATGACGGGGCCGCGCTTCGCGAAACCCGATATCGATCCGCAGAGTTTTTATTGATTGGGTGATTGCTGCCGCGAGAGAGGTGCTGGTGACTGTGCCCTCTCCCTCAAGGGGAGAGGGCGCATAAACTGCCGCCGTGTTGCTTGGAGAGTTGCACGACGTGCCGCGTGCGGCTTGATCGCGAGTCATTGCGAGCCAACGGGTCCGCGCTTCGCGCGGCCCGATGACAGGCTCCGCGAAGCAATCAATCTTGCTCAAGACGTGTTGCATGGATTGCTTCGTCCTGCGTAGGCTGCGCCTCGCAGTCCTCGCAATGACGGGTCCGCGCTTCGCGAAACTCGATATCGATCCGCAGAGTTTTTATTGATGACGCGATTGCTGCCGCGAGCGGAGTGCCGGACATTGTGCCCTCTCCCCTCGAGGGAGAGGGCTGCGCGGAAGGTGAAGCAAGTCGTGATGGGTGAGGGGGCTTCTTTCAACGCCGTCACCCCCTCACCCATCTGGATTCGCGGTTCGGTCGGGGATGCCCTCTCCCCCAAGGGAGAGGGCGCTTAGGTTGCCGCCTTTGAGCGTTTGCACGACGTGGGCTGTGAGCCCGCGGCATTCCGGTTGGCAAAAGCCGGTATGGTGCGTCGCAATAAATGCCGCACGAGTCCGACAAAACCGCCACATTTTCAGCCCGATAATCCATGCTGCAGCGCAGCAACCTTTTGATGGCTCGGGTATTGTTGCTCTGAGTATGAGCAGCGAGGTTCCGATGCGTTCGACACTCGGCCAATTTTCAGCGCACAGGCGCAGATGGGAGAAAATGCTGCAAGCCGCTGCCCGCATGAGGCAGGCCGGGCGGCAGGAATCTTCCTCGCAGCGCCATCTGCGCGAGATCCGCGATTTCGGGTCCAATCCCGGCGCGCTGCGCATGTTCACGCATGTTCCACCGGACCTCCCCGCCGGCAGCGCCCTCGTCGTCGTGCTGCACGGATGTACGCAGAGCGCGGCGGACTATGACCTTGGCGCGGGATGGTCGACGCTGGCCGACCGCTTCGGCTTCTGCCTGCTGCTGCCGGAGCAGCAGGCGGCCAACAATCCCAATCGCTGCTTCAACTGGTTTCAGCCGGGCGACAGCGCGCGCGGGCAAGGCGAGGCGCATTCGATCCGCCAGATGGTGGACACGATGGTGTCCCGGCATGACATCGATCCGCGGCGGGTGTTTGTGACCGGGCTTTCGGCCGGCGGCGCGATGACCTCGGTCATGCTGGCGACCTATCCCGAAGTGTTCGCCGGCGGTGCCATTGTTGCCGGCCTGCCGTACGGCGCTGCAAGCAACGTCCAGCAGGCGTTCGAGACGATGTTTCAATCTCCGCCGCGTCCGGCACGCGCCTGGGGCGATCTGGTGAGACGCGCGTCGCCGCATGACGGACCATGGCCGCGCGTATCGGTCTGGCATGGTGGCGTGGATGCGACCGTCATTCCGGCGAACGCCGGCGAGATCATCAAGCAATGGACCGATGTCCACGGCCTGCCTCTCGCGCCGTCAGCGAAGGCGATTGTCGACGGTTATCCGCGCCGGGTCTGGCGCAATGCGGACGGCGACGACGTGATCGAATCCTACACGATCACCAACATGGCGCACGGGACGCCGCTTGCGACCGGGGCAGCGGATCACGAATGCGGCGCCGCGGGACCGTTCCTGCTCGAAGTCGGTATTTCGTCGTCGTATCACATCGCCAAATTCTTTGGCCTCACGCAGGAGGCAAAGCGTCACGCGTCGGCAAGGCGCGACGTCGCGACGGTCGCTGCGCAGCCAGACGGCAAGCGGGCGCGCTCGGAGCGGCCTGTGCTGGAGGGCGAGATACTGGGTCCTGACACGGACGATTGGCGCGAGCGTCCGAAGGTGCCGCCGGCGCATGTCGATGTCGGCGAGGTCATCAACAAGGCGCTGCGGGCGGCCGGATTGATGAAGTGATGGCCAGCCGCCGTCCAGTGGCGGCAGGCCTCATCGGGATCAAACACCCGCGACGCGCTCACGCGCCGCGGGCGTCCTTGTTGACTATTGCTGTTCGATCTTCGCGGCTTCGCGAACCTTGCCCCAGCGGTTGAATTCCGACTTCAGGTGCTTGCCGAAATTCTCGGCGGTGGAAGCCGCCGCAACGGCGCCGACCTTTGCGAGCCGCTCGACGACAGCCGGATCGGCAACGATCTCGTTCAATGCGCTGTTGAGTTTCGAGACGATCGCCTTCGGCGTACCCGCGGGCGCGACCAGCCCATACCATGTCGTGACTTCGTAATCGGGCAGCATGCCGGATTCGATCGCGGTCGGCACATCGGGGATCGAGGGATAGCGCTCACGCCCGGTGACAGCCAGCGCGCGCAGGTCGCCGCCCTGTACCGGACCCAGCACCGCGGACACCGTGTCGATCATCAGATCGACATGCTTGCCCATGACGCCTGAGGTCGCCGCCGGCGAATTGCGATACGGCACGTGCAGCATGTTGATCCCGGCGATCTGCATCAGCAGTTCGCCGGTGAAATGCTGCGTCGTGCCGTTGCCGACGCTCGCGAACGTGATCTTGCCGGGGCTGCTCTTGGCGAGCGCGATCAGCTCCTTGATATTCTTGGCCGGAAAATCGGGACGCGAGGCAATCACGAGGCTGCCGGTGGCGACCTGGCCGATCGGCTCGAACGACGCCAGCGTGTCGTAAGGCAGGGTCTTGTTCATCACGCCGACGATGACGTGCGCATTGTTCACGAGATAGAGCGTGTAGCCGTCCTTCTCGGATTTCGCGACGGAGTCCGCGCCGACGATCCCGCTCGCGCCGACCTTGTTCTCGACGACGAACGGCTGCTTGAGCTTGTCCTGAAGCGCCTGCGCAATGATGCGCGCAACAAGATCGGTGCCGCCGCCCGCGCCATAGCCGACGACGAGCCGCACGGTTCGTTGCGGCCATTCCTGCGCGGCGGCGGGCTGGCCGCCGATCAACGCTGCGGCGAATGCAAGAATAGAAAGAGTCAGCAAGCGCATTTTCATAACAATGATCCCGGATTGAACTTTGAGCTTACGACAGGTGTGGCATATTGCAAGCTAACGGCAATGGTGCTCAGCATCCCGGCAAAGGCAGAAGCAGAAATCATGGACATGAAAAAAGCGTCATCGGGACTCGTCGTCGAAAGCCGCGACGGTGTGATGTCGATCCGCATCGCGGTTGAGAACGAAGGCAACCGGTTGCTGCCCGAGGCGCTGGCGCAACTGGAGCAGATCGGAAACAGCCTGGCCGCGGCCCACGATATCCATGCGGTGCTGATCATTGGCGAAGGACGCAATCATTTCTCGACGGGGATTCTCAATCCGGTCATTCGCGGCGCCATGGCGAAGGAGGATGTCGTCGCACTGGTGCGGCTGGCCAATCGCGCGTTCAATGCGATCGAGGCCGCGCCGCAGGTCGTCGTTGCGGGCATCAACGGCGACGTGCGCGCCGGCGGCGCCGAACTCGCGCTGGCATGCGATATCCGCATCGTCGCGTCACACGCCAAGATGCAATTCCCGGAAGCCGCGTGGGGCGGATTTCCCGGCGCGGGCGGTCCGTACCGGCTGGCGTCGATCGTCGGGCGGGGCCGCGCGCTGGAATTGATCTGCACGGGACGCAGCATCGACGCTGCGGAAATGGAAAGACTGGGACTCGTGCAAAGCGTCCATCCCGCGGAGGAGCTTGCCGATGCGGCACGTTCGCTGGCGCTGCAGATTGCAAAGGCGGGACCGCTCGCAACGCGCGGCGCGAAGCGGATGATCCGGGCGCGGCTCGATCCCGGTCTCGAGCATGCAAAGGATATTTCGGATGCGCTTCGTCACGAACTCGAATGGAGCGATGACGTCGACGAAGCGATTGCCGCGCATCGCGAGGCGCGCACTCCGGTCTTTACCGGTCGTTGAAGGCGGCGAACCGCGCGGTCAGCGCTCCGGTTTCGGCCGGAACGCGACCGCGGCTTCCTGCGCCGCCTTGATCTGATCGGGCGAGAGTTTCGCGCGGATTTCGGCGGTCAGTTTCAAAACTTCGTTGCGGGCGGCTTCACTGCCGCGATTGCTGCGCGCGGCAATCAGCGCCCATCGATAGGCTTCGCCGTAATCCGCCGGCGTGGTCACGCCATAGAAGTACTGGGTCGCCAGCATGAACTGCGCTTCGGCGTTCCCCTGTTCTGCGGCGCGCCTCCACCAGGCCAGCGCCTGCGCCGGGTCCGGCGGAATGCGCGTGTAGAGATAGAAGGCCAGAGCCGCCTGGGCTTGTGGGTCGGATTGCTCCGCGGCCTGCCGCGCAATCGCGATGGCGATCTCGACATTGCCGGCGCGATAGGCCGCCTCCGCATCCTCGAGCGGACCGGCCTGCACGGGCGCGCCTTGGCCCGCGACCGCAATGCAGGCCAGCAGCAGCAAAATCCGAAGGTGGCGAAGCATCGTTGATCTCTCGCCTCGCGCGCGAAGGCGGCGAGGCTGTCGCACGGGGCTGACGCGATCCTACGCCGCGCTTCAGCCGAGCGCCAGCGCACGCACGATCAGCGTCGCGCCGGTGACGATCAGCACGACGCTCAGCACGCGGATGAACTGCTCGCGCGACATGGTCAGCGTGATGCGATGGCCGATGAACAGGCCGATCAGCATGGCCGGCGCGAGACACAGCGCCATCAGCGGCAATTCGAGCGTCGTGTAGAGGCCGGCAAAGAAGAAGATGACGAGGCGGGTGAAGGCGGCGAGCGCGATGAGGACGCTGACGGTCGCGCGTATCGCATCCTTGTCGTCAAGCCTGCGGCTCAGATAAATCGCATAGATAAAGCCGCCACTGCCGAACATGGCGCTGAACACGCCGCCGATCGCGCCGAACGGGATGACCCAGAGCTGGCTCAGCCTGCCCTTGAATGACGGGCTTGCGAGCGACCAGATCGCGTAAGCCACCACGAATACGCCGAGCGCCAGCATCATCGGGCGCGGCGGAATGACGAGAAGGAGGGTGCCGCCGACGAGGCTGCCGGCGATCAGCAGCGGCACGAGCCAGATCATCTCGCGCGTTGCGATCTTCTCGTTCAGCTTCACGCCGTTGATGATCGCGGCGAGGCAATCGAGCAGCGCCAGCATCGGCACGATGCTCGCGACCGGCATCACCTGCGCGAGCACCGGTGCCGCAATCAGTGCGGTGCCGAAGCCGGCAATGCCGAACAGGATGTAGGCGACCGCGAGCGTCGGGACCGCAATCGCGAGTGTGGTCAGAAACGATTGGTCGAGCAGCATGTGACTATGCCGTCATCCTGAGGTGCGAGCGTAGCGAGCCTCGAAGGGTGAGCGGCACCGATCGGACCGCCGCTCTTCGAGGACCGGCTTTGCCGGCCACCTCAGCGTGAAGCGGAGCAAGGATAAAGAGAGGCGGTGAGCATTCGTCACGCCGCGCGCTTGCCTTCCGCACTCTCCAGCGCTTTCTCGACGCTCGGCACATAGCGGACCGAACGCCCGCGCAGGCCGGGTAGTCCGAACGAATGACGGACCTGCGGCCGCACGCCGGCGAAATAGACTTTGGTCCCGGCCTTGTGCAGGCGCTGCACGAAGCGCTCGAGCGCGGCGGATGCGGTGATGTCGATGAACGGAACATCGGAGAAATCGAGGATGAAGACGCGCGGCGGATTGACGACGCGATCGAGGATCAGGTTCACGCGCGCGGTGGCGCCGAAGAAGAACGCGCCGCTGATGCGGTAGACCATGACGTCACGCGGCATCGCCTGGTCGCGATAGGCCGGGCGGTTGTTCTCGGTGTCGGCGACGTCATCGCGCACGAACTTTGCGCCGCCCTTCACGTCGATGGCTTCCGCCATGCGGTGCATGAACAGGAACGAGCCGAGCAGCACGCCGACCGCGATGCCGGTCAGGAGATCGACGAAGATCGTGAGCACGAAAGTCGAAAGCAGCACGACGGCGTCGGCGACGGAGGTGCGCAGCAGCAAGCCGAACTCGGCCTTGTCGGCCATCGCCCAGGCCACCACCACCAGCACACCGGCGAGCGCGGCGAGCGGGATGTAGGCCACCAGCGGCATCGCCACCATGACGAAGATCAGCAGATAGGCCGAATGCAGGATCCCGGCGACCGGGCCGCGGGCGCCGGCGCGGATATTTGTCGCGGTGCGCGCGATGGTGCCGGTGACCGGCGTGCCGCCGGTTGCCGCGGCCGCCATATTCGCCACGCCCTGCGCCACCAGTTCGCTGTTGGAGCGGTGACGGCGGCCGGACATCGAGTCGGCGACCACGGCCGAGAGCAGCGACTCGATCGCGCCGAGGAGGGCGATCGCGACCGCATCGGGCAGCACCGCTCGGACCTTCTCCATGCTGAAGGGCGGCAGCGCCGGCGCCGGCATGCCGGACTTGATCTCGCCAAAGCGCGAGCCGATGGTCTCGACATCCAGCCCGAACAGCGCCGTGAGCAGGGTCGCGGCGATCACCGCGATCAGCAGCGCCGGCCAGTTCGGCCGCAGCCGCCGCACGATCAGGATCGCGGCGACGGAGAACACCGACAGCGCGACCGTGACCGGATTGATGGTGCCGACGGCGGCCCACAGCGTCCGGAGCTTCGGCAGCGTGTCGGCGGGGTCGTTCGCCAGCGTCAGGCCGAGCAGGTCGCGGGCCTGCGAGATCAGGATGATGACGGCGATTCCGGCGGTGAAGCCGACCGTCACCGGATAGGGGATGTACTTTATATAAGTGCCGAGCCGCAGCAGGCCGATCACGATCAGCATGCCGCCGGCCATCAACGTGGCCAGCGCCAGGCCGTCATAGCCATGACGCTGCACCGTCAGCGCGACCAGGCCGATAAACGCCGCGGCCGGTCCGCCGATCTGGAAGCGGCTGCCGCCGAGCAGCGAGATCAGGAAGCCGCCGACGATGGCGGCGTAGAGGCCGCGCTCCGGGCCCAGCCCGGCGCCGATGGCGATCGCCATCGACAACGGCAGGGCGACGATCGCGACCGTCAGACCGGCGAGCGCATCGGCGCGCAGGCCGTCGAGCCCATAGCCCTCGCGCAGCACCGTGACCAGCTTGGGGGTATAGAGATCGGCAAAAGTGGGTTCGCTGCGGTGATCCACAGGCGCGGTCGTGTGCATCCTCCAACCCCGAACGGCGAGATGGGAACTATATACTCAAACGCGCCGCGGTTCCGATGTGCGTCTTTGCGACGGCGGCGTTGCGTCAGGTGACCAGCTTCAGCCCGATGATGCCGGCGACGATCAGGCCAACGCAGCCGAGCCGGGCCGCCGTGGCCGGCTCCGCAAACAGGACGATGCCGAGAATGACGGTGCCCACGGCGCCGATGCCGGTCCAGACCGCGTAAGCCGTGCCGACCGGCAAGCTCTTGAGCGCCAAGCCCAGAAATCCGAGGCTCAGGACCATCGCAAGGATGGTGCCGACCGACGGCCACAACCGCGAGAAGCCTTCGGTGTATTTGAGCCCGATGGCCCAGCCCACTTCGAGCAGGCCGGCGATGAGAAGAAAAAGCCACGGAAGCTGGGCGGACATTGGCCACGTCTCCGTTTTGGGCGGGGTCGTCCTCGCCGGGTTTGGATCGCGGCATTCTCGCGGAGGTCGTCCTCGTTTCCTCAGATAGCACGGCCTGCGCGAGCCGCAATGCAGCCGGTTGCGACGAAAGGCGCTCGCAAAAGCTGGCATTTTGCATCGATTCGGCGGTTTCCCGATGTTGCGCCGCCGTGCCTGCCGTGTTAGCAACCGGCTCGATTTTGCAGGGGCTCCGGGACTTCCGTGAAGTCCGGCGAGATCGGAATTCCCCTTGAACTCCAATAGTTTGGACCCGCCGCCCGGCGACAGTCTCGGACTTGCGGATAGCAAGCGCGCTAAAGGTCAATGGCAAGCGAACAACCGATTGTTGCCGGCGTGGCGGGGCGCTATGCCACCGCGCTGTTTGAACTCGCGCTCGAGGACAAGGTTCTCGACAAGGTCCGGGCCGATCTGGACCGGTTCGACGCCCTCATCGATGGCAGCGATGACCTGCGGCGCCTGGTGCGCAGCCCGGTCTTCACGGCCGAGGAGCAGGTCAAGGCGTTGCAGCCGATCCTGCAGAAGGCCGGGATCGACGGCATTGCCGGCAATTTCATCAAGCTGGTGGGCTCGAACCGCCGGCTGTTCGCGTTGTCGCAGATCATCCGGGCGTTCCGCGCCCTGGTCGCCAAGCACAAGGGCGAGGTTTCGGCCAGCGTGACCGTCGCCGAACCGCTGTCCGACGCGCACCTGAGGTCGCTGAAGGATGCGCTCAACTCTGTCACTGGTAAGGACGTCGACCTGCACGTCGAGGTCGATCCGGCGATCATCGGCGGGCTTGTGGTCAAGCTCGGCACCCGCATGGTCGACACCTCGCTCCGCACCAAACTCAATTCGATCAAGACCGCCATGAAAGAGGCTCGCTGATGGACATCCGCGCCGCAGAAATTTCCGCGATCCTGAAGGATCAGATCAAGAATTTCGGCCAGGAGGCGGAAGTCTCCGAAGTCGGTCAGGTGCTGTCGGTCGGTGACGGTATCGCCCGCGTTTTCGGTCTCGACAACGTTCAGGCCGGCGAGATGGTCGAGTTCGAGAACGGCACCCGCGGCATGGCGCTGAACCTCGAAAGCGACAACGTCGGTATCGTTATTTTCGGCGCCGACCGCGAGATCAAGGAAGGCCAGACCGTCAAGCGCACCCGCTCGATCGTGGACGCGCCGGTCGGCAAGGGCCTGCTCGGCCGCGTGGTCGACGCGCTCGGCAACCCGATCGACGGCAAGGGCCCGATCAAGGCCGAGAAGCGCATGCGCGTGGACGTCAAGGCGCCCGGCATCATCCCGCGCAAGTCGGTGCATGAGCCGATGGCGACCGGCCTGAAGTCGATCGACGCGCTGATCCCGATCGGCCGCGGCCAGCGCGAGCTGATCATCGGCGACCGCCAGACCGGCAAGACCGCGATCGCGCTCGACACCATCCTGAACCAGAAGCCGCTCAACGTTGCCGGCAGCCCGGAAAGCCAGAAGCTGTACTGCGTCTACGTCGCGGTCGGCCAGAAGCGTTCGACCGTCGCGCAGTTCGTGAAGGTCCTCGAAGAGCAGGGCGCACTTGAGTATTCGATCGTGATCGCGGCCACCGCGTCCGATCCGGCGCCGATGCAGTTCCTGGCGCCGTTCACCGGCTGCACCATGGGCGAGTATTTCCGCGACAACGGCATGCACGCCGTGATCATTTACGACGATCTGTCCAAGCAGGCCGTCGCCTACCGCCAGATGTCGCTGCTGCTGCGCCGGCCGCCCGGCCGCGAAGCCTATCCGGGCGACGTGTTCTATCTGCACTCGCGCCTGCTCGAGCGCGCGGCGAAGATGAACGACGAGAATGGCGCCGGTTCGCTGACCGCCCTTCCGGTCATCGAAACCCAGGCGAACGACGTGTCGGCCTATATTCCGACCAACGTGATTTCGATCACCGACGGTCAGATCTTCCTCGAGACCGACCTGTTCTATCAGGGCATTCGCCCGGCGGTGAACGTCGGTCTGTCGGTGTCGCGCGTCGGCTCCGCCGCGCAGACCAAGGCGATGAAAAAAGTCGCCGGCAAGATCAAGGGCGAGCTCGCGCAGTACCGTGAAATGGCGGCCTTCGCGCAGTTCGGCTCCGACCTCGACGCCACCACCCAGCGCCTGTTGAACCGCGGTGCGCGCCTGACCGAACTCCTGAAGCAGGCGCAGTTCTCGCCGCTGAAGATGGAAGAGCAGGTCGCGGTGATCTGGGCCGGCACCAACGGCTATCTCGATCCGCTGCCGGTCAACAAGGTGAAGGAATTCGAAACCGGGCTGCTGACGCTGCTGCGCGGCAAGCACGAGGATCTCCTGAACAAGATCCGCGATACGCGCGATCTCGACGACGCCGCCGCGGCGCAGCTCAAGGGCATCGTCGACGGTTACGCCAAGTCGTTTGCGTGATGGTCTTCACCTCCCCCCTTGCGGGGGAGGTCGGCCGGCCGGAAGGCCGGTCGGGAGGGGGGTAAGCCGCAGGCTTAGCGTATGCCGCTTACCCCCCTCCCTCACCCTCCCCCGCAAGGGGGGAGGGGACAGGTCGGAGCAAGGTTTTTAGGTTCGAGACGAAATGGCCAGCCTCAAAGACATGCGCGTGCGCATCGCCGCGACCAAGGCGACGCAGAAGATCACCAAGGCCATGCAGATGGTGGCGGCCTCCAAGCTGCGCCGCGCGCAGGCTGCCGCCGAAGCCGCCCGGCCGTTCGCGGAGCGGATGGAGGCGGTGCTGCAGAACATCGCGCTCGGCATGACCGGCTCCGATTCGGCGCCGAAGCTGCTAGCCGGCACCGGCAGCGACAAGGTTCATCTCCTGGTGGTCGCCACCGGTGAGCGCGGCCTTGCCGGCGCCTTCAACTCCTCGATCGTGCGGCTTGCGCGCGAGCACATCAATCGCCTGCTCGCCGAAGGCAAGGACGTGAAGATCCTGACCGTCGGCAAGAAGGGCTACGAACAGCTCCGCCGCAATTATGAGAAGAACATCGTCGACCGCATCGAGCTTCGCAACGTGCGCACGCTCGGCTACGGCAACGGCGCGGAGATCGCCAACAAGGTGATCGAGATGTACGAGCGCGGCGAGTTCGACGTCGCGACCCTGTTCTATGCCCAGTTCAAGTCGGTGATCGCGCAGGTTCCGACCGCGCAGCAGATCATCCCGCCCAGGATCGAAGCGCCGGCCGATGCCGCGGCGGCTGCGGTCTACGAATACGAGCCGGAGGAGGACGAACTCCTCGCGGAACTGCTGCCGCGCTATGTGGCGACCCAGATCTTCCGCGCGCTGCTCGAAAACAACGCCTCGTTCTACGGCTCGCAGATGTCGGCGATGGACAACGCAACCCGCAACGCCGGCGACATGATCCGCAAGCAGACCATCACCTATAACCGCACCCGGCAGGCGATGATCACCAAGGAACTGATCGAGATCATCTCCGGCGCGGAGGCTCTGTAAAGGAGACTGCCGCATGGCTTACTCGGTATCGGCGACGACCAAGGGCGGCCGCAACGGCCGCGCCATTCTGGACAACAATGGCCTCGCTCTGGCGATGGGCCTGCAGAAGGAATTCGGCGGTAACGGCGAAGGCCACAATCCCGAGCAGCTGTTCGTGCTCGGCTGGTCGTCCTGCTTCGGTCAGGCGATCCTCGCGCTCGCCAAGAAGCATGGCCTCGATGGCCAGGATGCGCGGGTGACCGTCGCGCTGTCGATGGACAAGGACGAGATCAGCTTCGGCTTCAAGGCCGAGATCAAGGTCGCGCTGCCCGGAGCCGACAAGGACAAGCTGCAGGCGCTGATCGAAGATGCCCACAAGATCTGCCCCTATTCGCGCGCCACGCGCAACAACGTACCGGTCACGCTGACCGCCGTTTGAGTTTCAAGGAGACCGACATGGCCACAGCCACCGAAGGCAAACCCAACAAGACCGGCAAGATCACCCAGGTGATCGGCGCGGTCGTCGACGTGCAGTTCGAGGGCGCTCTGCCGGCGATCCTGAATTCGCTCGAAACCGACAATGGCGGCAACCGCCTGGTGCTCGAGGTTGCGCAGCATCTCGGCGAATCCACGGTTCGCACCATCGCCATGGACGTGACCGAGGGTCTGGTTCGCGGCCAGGAGGTCACCGATACCGGCCTGCCGATCGCTGTGCCGGTCGGTCCGGGCCTCCTCGGACGCATCATCAACGTCGTCGGCGAGCCGATCGACGAAGCCGGCCCGGTCAAGGCGACGGACAAGCGTCCGATCCACGCCGAAGCGCCGAAGTACACCGAACAGTCGACCGAGGCGGAAATTCTCGTCACCGGCATCAAGGTCGTGGACCTGCTCGCGCCTTACGCCAAGGGCGGCAAGATCGGCCTGTTCGGCGGCGCCGGCGTCGGCAAGACCGTGCTGATTCAGGAACTGATCAACAACGTCGCCAAGGCCCACGGTGGTTACTCGGTGTTCGCCGGCGTCGG
>JAEWHY010000447.1 GCA_023387555.1 Pseudomonadota bacterium | reverse complement strand
GCTATACGCTCGTGATCGGAGAGACCGGCTCGATCGCGATCAGCCCGAATATGGTCAAGCCGAAGCCATACGATTCATTGAGCGATCTCGTCCCCGTCGCGGCACTGATCGAATTGCCGCTGGTCATCGCGGCCAGCGAGAAGACAGGCATTCGCAACCTGAAAGACCTCGCCGCTTACGGCAATGGCAAAGCCATCCACTATGGATCGGCAGGCGCAGGCACGTTGCAGCACCTGTCCATGGAACTCCTGAAGCGCGAAATGAAACTGGACATGGAGCACGTCGCCTACCGTGGCGGTGCACCGGCTTTGACGGACCTGATCGGCGGACAAATTCCGTTGCTGCCTGTCACCGCCTCAACGGCAGCCCCTGCCGTGCAGGCGGGCCAGATTCGCCCGATCGCAGCACTCGGCCGGACACGGAACACCACCTTCCCGGATCTGCCCACCGCCGCCGAGCAAGGCTATCCGTCGGTGGATGTGGCCGCATGGGTCGGCATCTTTGCGCCGGCCGGCACGCCCTCGGACGTGGTCAACACGCTGAACGCCGCGATCCAGAAGGCGCTGGCCCGCCCGGAGATGCAAAAGAGCATCGCCGCAATGCAAGCCAGTTTGCTTGACCTGAACCGGGCCGATTTTTCCCGTCTCATTGAGACCGATTCCAAGCGATGGGCCGGCATCCTCAAGGAGATCAATCTGTCCAATCAGCAATGAGCGTCCCGGCGCGCGCGAATTCGCTTGATCGTGAACGCGCGCATCTGGCTTCGACCCTGCCTTCGGCAACCTTTCTGACGTCTGCCGTCAGTCCGGACGCCGCACGATAGCCGACGCGGTTCGGGGGCAATTTCTCTGCATCGCGTCGCAAGCCTTTCCCAAGTTGCGGTCCCGCACTCATGCCGTTGAAATCCGTTCACAACCTGCACGACCTTCGCGAGCAAGCCCGCCGGCGCCTGCCGAGAGGCGTCTTCGAATACATCGACCGCGGCGCCGAAGACGAAGTGGCCCTCCGGCGCAACCGCCTGGCGTTTGAAAATATCCGGGTCCGGCCGAAGGTTCTTCGCGATGTGACTGGCCGGAGCGCGGCGGTCGACCTCCTCGGCAAGCCATCGGCGATGCCGGTTGCGGTGGCCCCGACCGGATCCGCGGGACTGGTCTGGTATCAGGGCGAACTCGAACTTGCCCGCGCGGCCGCCGCAATCGGCGTGCCATTCACGCTGGCGACCAACGCCATGACCTCCATGGAAACCATCGCCGCGCAGGCCGGCGGCCGGTTGTGGTTTCAGCTCAACATGTTTGCGGACCGGCGCGTGTCGCACGCGATGGTCCAGCGGGCCGCGGCACTCGGCTTCGAGGCGCTGGTCCTGACCGTGGATTGTTCGGTCGTCCCCAATCGCGAATACAATGCGCGAAACGGTTTCACCGTGCCGTTCTCACTCTCGCCGCGTTCGACCGTCGACATGCTCCTGCACCCGCGCTGGCTGCTCTCGGTGATGGGGCGGTATTATCTCGGTTCGGGCATGCCGAAGTTCGAGAACCATCCTCCTGAAATGCGGACGACGATAACGGGCTTCTCGTCTTCCAGATCGGCATCGCGCTGTGAAGATCTCAGCTGGGACGACGTGCGATCGCTCCGCGAGCTCTGGAAAGGCCAATTGATCCTCAAGGGCATTCTCCGCGCTGACGACGCGGTGCAGGCCGCCGACATGGGAGCCGATGCGATCGTGGTGTCAAATCATGGCGCCCGATGCGTCGACAGTGCGATGGCTCCGATCGACGCCCTGCCTGCGATCGTCGCCGCTCTGAACGGGCGCATGCGCATCCTGCTCGATGGTGGCATCCGCAGGGGCAGCGACGTTCTCAAGGCCACAGCGCTTGGCGCCGACGGCGTTATGCTCGGCCGCCCGACACTGTTCGGCACCGCGCTCGGCGGCAGCGAGGGTGCGGCCCATGCGCTGACGATCCTGCGGACCGAGATCGAGCGCGAGCTTGGCCTCTGCGGCTGCAAGCATGTCTCCGAGTTTGGGGCCGACATGCTGGATCGGCCGTCCGCCTAAGCTGGCGCTGCGCGTTCCAGCAGGCGTGACGCGTCGTCCGGCAGCGCACCATAGAGACGCATCCCACCCGTCAGCCGCATTGCCGTGAACGCCGCGGCAATCGCGGGCGCGGTGGAATGCAACGCCGCGGCCGCAGAGATGATCGCGAGCGTAGCTGCGATCCGGCGCGCATTCGCTTCCGCATCCGGCACCAGCAGCCCCTGCTCAACCTGCACCAGCGCCGGAGCGGCTGCGGGGAGATCGCGCGTCTCATCCCGTAACGCCGAGAGCACCGCACGAAACTCGTCCGCATTCCGCATCGCGCGCAACAGGTCGAGCGCCATCACATTGCCCGACCCTTCCCAGATCGCATTGACCGGCGCTTCGCGATACAGCCGCGCCAGCACGTGGTCCTCGACATAGCCGTTGCCGCCGAGGCATTCCATCGCCTCATAGACAAAGGCGGGCGCGGTCTTGCAGACCCAGTATTTGACCGCAGGCGTCAGGATGCGTGCACGAGCGGCTTCGAGCGGATCGCTTCGCGCCAGGTCGAAGGCGCGGCACAGCCGCATCACGACAGCGACGGCGGCCTCGGAGTCGAGCGCGAGATCGGCAAGCACGGCCCGCATCATCGGTTGATCGCCGAGCTTTTTCTGGAACACGATGCGGTGGCGCGCGTGATGCAGCGCGCGCGTCAGAGCGGCACGCATCAATCCGGCCGACGCAATCGCACAATCGAGCCGGGTCAATTGCACCATCTGGATGATGGTGCGGATGCCCCTGCCCTCGTCGCCGACACGCAGCGCAAAGGCATCGCGGAACTCCACCTCCGACGAGGCATTCGACCGGTTGCCGAGCTTGTCCTTGAGTTTCTGGAAATGCAGGCCGTTGACGCTGCCATCCGGCCGGAAGCGCGGCATGAAGAAACATGTGAGGCCGTCCGGCGCCTGCGCCAGCACCAGGAACGCATCCGACATCGGCGCCGACATGAACCACTTGTGGCCGGTGATGCGGTAGCCGTCACCATCGCGCGTGGCCTGTGTGATGTTGGTGCGGACATCGGTGCCACCCTGCTTCTCGGTCATGCCCATGCCGATCGTCATGGCGGACTTGCGCGGCCATGGCCGGAAACGCGGGTCGTAGGCATGCGAGACGATTTTCGGCATCACTTGCGCCCGCAAGTCGGGCTGCGATGCCAGCGCCGCGACCGAGGCCCGCGTCATGGTGATCGGGCACATATGCCCGTTCTCGACCTGGGCGACCATGTAGAAGCGCGCCGCCCGCGCCACTTCAACCGGTGCACCGGTCTGCGAACCGTCGACGTTCCAGGTCGAGCAATGCAGCCCCGCCGCCATGCTTTCCGCCATGAACCGGTGATAGGCCGGATGGAAGCGCACCGCTTCGCCATGCAGCCGCGGCACATGGCGGTCGGCCAGTGCCGCGAGGTCGAACATCCCGGCGCGTCCCCAGTGACGTCCGAACGCAGCGAGCGCATCGTTTTCGGCACCGGCGCCGTACGCCGCCACCGCCTCCCGCAACGGACGGTCGGCCTGAAACAATTCGACGCCCCCGAAAGGCGGAGGCTGATTGGCCAAGTCATCCTGCGGATCAGGCATGGCGCACTCCCGTCGCCTGCCATGGTAGCACAACGTTCCATTTCGCCGTTCAGCATGGCTGGGGATGGCCGCAAACGCGCCTTGCGGCCCTGCCCCGATGAGCCTATAGACCCGGCTTTAATGAACATCGCGGCCACATCTTCATTCGTCCTCAACCGGCGGCACCTGTTGGGGATCGAAGGTCTTTCGCGCGAGGAAATCACCGGCCTGCTCGACCTCGCCGAGGAATTCGTCGCTCTCAACCGGCAGGTCGAGAAGAAGCGCGCCTCGCTCCGTGGCCGCACCCAGATCAACCTGTTCTTTGAGTCTTCCACCCGCACGCAATCCTCGTTCGAACTCGCGGGAAAACGACTCGGGGCCGACGTCATGAACATGGCCGTCAGTTCCTCGGCCATGAAAAAAGGCGAGACGCTGATCGATACCGCGATCACGCTCAACGCCATGCACCCGGATATCCTGGTCGTGCGCCATCATGCGTCCGGCGCAGTTGAACTGCTCGCGCAAAAGGTGGACGGCTCGGTGATCAATGCCGGCGACGGCGCCCACGAGCATCCCACCCAGGCGCTGCTCGACGCGCTGACCATCCGCCGCAACAAGGGCCGCATCGAAGGGCTCATCGTCGCGATCTGCGGTGACGTGCTGCACTCCCGCGTCGCGCGCTCCAACATCATTCTGCTGAACGCGCTCGGTGCGCGGGTGCGGGTGGTCGGACCGTCGACCTTGCTGCCGTCGCATATCGAGCGGATGGGCGTCGAGGTCACGCGCGACATGCGTGAAGGGTTGCAGGACGCCGACATTGTCATGATGCTGCGGCTGCAGCGCGAGCGCATGAACGGCTCGTTTGTTCCATCGACGCAGGAATATTTCGCCTACTTCGGTCTCGATCAGAGGAAGCTCGCCTATGCCAAATCGGATGCGCTCGTGATGCATCCCGGGCCGATGAACCGGGGCGTCGAAATCGCATCCAGCGTCGCCGACGGCGCGCAATCGCTGATCCGGGAGCAGGTCGAGATGGGCGTCGCCGTGCGCATGGCGGTGCTCGAAGCCCTGTCCCGCAACCTGCCGAACGCCTGACCATGCTGTCCGACCGACGCCCGATCCTGCTCGCCAACGCCCGGATCGTCGATCCATCGCGGGATCTCGATTTTCCGGGTGATCTTCTGATCGCCGACGGGGTGATCCGCGAAGCCAAGCGCGGGATCGGCGCCGCCGGCGTGCCCGAAGGCACGGAGGTCGTCGACTGCAAGGGCCGCGTCGTGGCGCCCGGCCTGATCGACATGCGCGCCTTCGTCGGCGAGCCCGGAGCGGAATATCGCGACACCCTCGCCACCGCGAGTCAGGCGGCAGCGGCGGGCGGCGTCACCACGATCATCTGCCAGCCCGACACCACGCCGGCGATCGACGACCCCGCCATCGTCGACTTCATCATGCGCCGCGCACGCGACACCGCGATCGTTCATGTGCAGCCGATGGCCGCGCTGACCAAGGGCCTCGAAGGCAAGGAGATGACCGAAATCGGCCTCCTGAAAGCCGCCGGCGCGGTCGCCTTCACCGATGGTACAAAGAGCGTGACCAACGCGCAGGTGATGCGGCGGACCCTCACCTATGCCCGCGATTTCGATGCTCTGATCGTGCACCACACCGAGGACCCCGATCTGATCGGCGAAGGCGTGATGAACGAAGGCGAGCTTGCCGCGCGGCTTGGTCTGCACGGCATCCCGACCGCGGCCGAAGCCGTCATGCTGGAGCGCGACATGCGGCTCGTGGCGCTGACCGGCTGCCGCTATCATGCCGCTTCGGTGACCTGCCGGGACTCGCTGGAGATTCTAAAGCGGGCCAAGGATGCCGGCCTTCCGGTCAGCGCGGCGGCCTCGATCAATCACCTGACCCTGAACGAGATCGACATCGGCCCGTACCGGACGTTCTTCAAGCTGACGCCGCCGCTGCGCGCCGAGGCCGACCGTGCCGCTCTGGTGGAGGCGCTTGCGTCCGGACTGATCGACGTTGTGATCTCGGATCACAATCCGCAGGACGTCGAAACCAAGCGGCTGCCCTTTGCCGAGGCGGCGCCGGGCGCGGTCGGGCTGGAGACCATGCTGAGCGCGGGCCTGCGGCTCGTCCATGGCGAGCACCTGTCGCTCCTGCGACTGCTCGGGGCGATGTCGACGCGCCCGGCGCAAATCCTCGGCCTGCCGGGCGGCAGCCTGCGCAGTGGAGCGCCGGCCGATGTGATCGTGATCGATCCGGACACCTCCTGGATTCTTGACCCGTCCGACCTCAAGTCGAAATGCAAGAACACGCCGTTCGACGAGGCCCGCCTCGAGGGACGCGTGGTTCGTACCATCGTTGCCGGGCGCACCGCCTACGAGTACGCTTCCGTCTGACGAATGTCGCGCGGTCGGGAGCGGCGGGCCTGATGTCCGCGGACACCGCGCGCCAGTGGCGGGGGCGCTGCACATATGACTGATGTACTGGCGATGTGGCCTGTCCTTCTGGGCGGGCTGGCCATCGGCTACCTGTCGGGTTCGATCCCCTTCGGTCTTCTGCTGACGCGGATCACCGGCGGACCCGATATCCGTGAGATCGGCTCCGGCAATATCGGCGCGACCAATGTGCTGCGGACCGGCCGCAAGGGCCTCGCGGCAGCGACCCTGATCGGCGACATGCTGAAGGGCACCGCCGCCGTCCTCCTGACGCGCTATCTGTTCGGCCCCGAGGCGGCGATCGCCGGCGGCCTCGGGGCGTTTGTCGGCCACCTATTTCCGGTCTGGCTCCGCTTCAAGGGCGGCAAGGGCGTCGCGACCTTCATCGGCGTCCTGCTCGGATTTTCCTGGATCGCCGTGCTGATCTTTGCCGCGATCTGGGGCGCGGTCGCCGCTGTCAGCCGCTATTCCTCGCTGTCGGGCCTCACCGCCTGCGCCACGGCCCCGGCGGTCTTGTGGGCGCTCGGCAAGCCCGACGAAGCCAAGCTCTTCTTCGTCATGGCCGTGCTTGTCTTCATCATGCATCGCGCCAACATCTCGCGGCTCCTGGCAGGGACCGAGACCAAGATCGGGCGATCCGCGGTGAACACATGACGCATCCGGGAGCCGCCCACGGTGTCACACTCACCGACGAGCAGCGGCTCGACTGGTTGCGCCTCATCCGCAGCGAAAATGTCGGCCCGCGCACCTTCCGCGCGCTGGTGAATCACTATGGCGGCGCACGTGCAGCGCTCGAGATGCTGCCGGCGCTGGCTCGGCGTGGCGGCGCACAGGCGCCCGGCCGCATCTGTCCGATCGACGAGGCCGAACGCGAGATCGAAGCCGCGCGGCGTCTCGGCGCGCGCTTCATTGCGCTCGGCGAGTCCTCTTATCCTGCGCGCCTGCGGATGATCGACGACGCGCCGCCGCTCATTTCGGTCCGTGGCCAGATCGGCGTTCTGACATCACCGATGGTCGCGATCGTGGGTTCGCGCAACGCCTCGGCGGCCGGCGCCAAGCTGGCCGGGCAGATCGCGCGGGAACTCGGCGAAGCCGAGTTCGTCGTCGTCTCCGGCCTGGCGCGCGGCATCGACGCCGCCGCGCATCGCGCCACGGTCTCGACCGGCACGATCGCGATCCTCGCGGGCGGTCAGGACAAAATCTACCCGCCCGAGCTTGCGCCATTGGTGGGTGAGATTGTGGAGCATGGCGCCGCCATCTCCGAAATGCCGTTCGGATGGGAACCGCGCGCGCGCGACTTCCCGCGCCGTAACCGCCTGATTGCGGGGCTATCGCTCGGCGTCGTCGTCATCGAAGCCGCGCGCCGATCCGGTTCGCTGATCACCGCGCGGCTTGCGCTCGAACAGGGGCGCGAAGTCTTCGCG
>JAEWHY010000424.1 GCA_023387555.1 Pseudomonadota bacterium | reverse complement strand
GTCTAAACGTTAAGAGACCCCCACCCGAGCGCCTTCGCTTCGCTGAGGCGCTCGACCTCCCCCTTTCAGGAGGAGGTAAGGAATTACCCGACCAGTGCCGGATAATCCGTATAGCCCTTGTCCTCGCCGGCGTAGAACGTCGCCTGGTCCGGGGTGTTGAGCGGGGCCTTCTTGCCGAAGCGATAGGGCAGGTCGGGATTGGCAAGGAACGGCGCGCCATAGGCCACGAGATCGGCTGCGCCGCTGGCGATCGCGGCGTTGCCGCTGGATTCGTCGTAGCCGCCGTTGACGATGAACGTGCCCTTGAACAGCTTGCGCAATTCGGCGGAAAGATTGTTCGGACCGTTCACCGGATCGGAGCTGTGCAGATAGACGATACCGAGGTCGCTCAGCCGCTGCGCCAGATACGAGAAGGTCGCGCGCGGATTGGAATCGGACATCGAGTTGTAGGCGCCGTTCGGCGAGACGCGATAGCCGACGCGATCCTTGCCGAACACATCGATCACCGCCTGTGTCACTTCCAGCGGCAGCCGCACGCGGTTCTCGATCGAACCGCCATAAGCGTCGGTCCGCTTGTTGGTGCCGTCGCGTGTGAACTGGTCGAGCAGATAGCCGTTGGCGCCGTGAAGCTCGACGCCATCGAAGCCGGCGGCCTTGGCATTTTCTGCGCCCTTGCGGAATTGTTCGACGATGCCCGGCAACTCCGACGCATCGAGCGCGCGCGGCGTCACCATCTTCTGCGGCCCCTTGGCCGTGAACACTTCACCATCGGGTGAGATTGCGGACGGAGCCACCGGCAGCGCGCCGTAATGGAAGTCCGGATGCGAAATCCGCCCGACATGCCAGAGCTGCAGGAAGATCTTGCCGCCTTCGCGCGCCACGGCCGCGGTGATCTTGCGCCATGCGGCGACCTGCTCGGGTGAATGGATGCCGGGCGTGCGGATATAGCCCTGGCCCTGCGGGCTGACCTGGCTGGCCTCGGTGATGATCAGGCCGGCGCTGGCGCGCTGGCGGTAATAGGTTTCGGCCAGCGGGTTCGGGACGTTGCCCTCGATCGCGCGGCTGCGCGTCATCGGCGCCATCACGATGCGGTTGGACAGATGCAGCGGCCCGAGGCGATACGGCTCAAACAGGGGCTCGGTCGCGGCGGTTTTTGCGGCAGCGGCGGTCGGACTCATGGCGGTGGTTCCTTCGGTTTTTCCTTGGGGTTGGGAGAAGTGGCGCCGGACGGCCATCGGGGACGTTGAAGCCGTCCGGCGCGCAGTGGCGTGGCGAGGAGGCGTCGCCGCACCAAAGAAGTGGTGTCAGCGAGCCTTCAGCAGGTCAGGAGCGGACAGGGCGAATACGCGGGCTCGGTCGGCTCCAGCGAGGCCGCGATGTCGGAAAGCTCGTTCTCTAAGGCCTTGGGATCGACCCCGTCGGCCTTCATGACCAGGCGGACCAGGGGATCGGTCAGGATTTCCGGGAATGTCAGGGAGCGGATGCGGGCTGCCCTTTCGGTCGCGTTGTAATTGCCGTAGATGGAGAAATTCATAGGTGCCTCCTGTCGGATTGAGGACTGGCCAGCGCCTCTTGACTATGGTACTGACCGGTAACACCTGCTAGTTACTGACCGGTAACACCCGTGTCAAGTGGTGGACCATGACGAATGCGATGACTACGACCAAAGTTGACGTCGCCGAGCGGCTTCCCCCGCGCGAACGGATCATCGCGGCGGCGCGCGAGCTGTTCTATCGCCACGGCATCCGGGCGGTGGGCGTCGAGGCCATCGCCGAGGCGGCCGGCACCAACAAGATGACGCTCTACCGGCATTTCGAGTCGAAGGACGCGCTGGTGGCGGAATATCTGCGCGGCCTCGCAATCGAGAAGCACGGCATCTGGCCGGCCATCGAGGCCGCCCATCCCGACGATCCGCGCGCCCAGCTCGAAGCCTGGCTGATCGAAGCGGCGGGCCATGTCAGCGACCCGAAGTCGCGCGGCTGCGCACTCGCCAATGCCGCCGTGGAATTGCCGGAGAAGGAGCATCCCGCGCGCTGCGTGATTGAGCAGTGCAAGCAGGATTCCCGCAAGAATCTGGTCGCGCTGTGCGGCCGCGCCGGCGCGCAGCAGCCGGAACTCCTGGCCGACCAGCTCTTCATGCTGCTGGAAGGCGCGTTCGTTTGCCGGCAGGCCACCGGTCACGAAGGTCCGGCCTGCAATTTCATTGAGGCCGGCCGCGCCATTGTCGCCGCACATCTGCGCTAGCGCTGACCCGGCGCGCAAATCGCACGACGCGCGTGTGCCTTGTAATTTGGTGCGGCGCGGCAGCGTGCAGGCCCGGAACCATTGTTCTTTCTTTCGCGGATGCGTGATTTGCCGGGCCGTGCGAGCCCGCATATGTCTGGATGAAACGGTAAGTCCGGAGACACGCGATGAACGTCATTCGCCGCCGCGGCTGGGAAGTTCCTGAAAGCCAGGTCACACCGGAGCGGTTTTTCCTGAGCCGACGCGCGCTGATTGCCGGTGGCATCGGTACCCTGGCGCTCGGCTCTGCGGTCGCGCAGCGCATCACCGATGTCGAAAAGCTTCCCGATCCGACCGCCGATCTCTATCCGGCCAAGGCCAACACCACCTATCCAATCGATCGCGCGCTGACCGAAGAAAAGATCGCGACCACCTACAACAACTTCTATGAGTTCGGCGGCGACAAGGCGATCGCATCGCGCGCGCAGGCGCTGAAGATCAGGCCGTGGACGATCAAGATCGACGGCATGGTGGAAAAGCCGTTCGAGATCGGCGTCGACGATCTGATCCGCAAGATGCCGCTGGAGGAGCGCGTCTACCGGCTGCGCTGCGTCGAAGCCTGGAGCATGACGATTCCCTGGACCGGTTTTCCGCTCGCGAAGCTCGTCGATCTCGCCAGGCCGCTGTCGTCCGCGAAATATCTGCAGATGGAGACCTTCAAGGATCCGACGATGGCGCCCGGCCAGCGCCAGACCTGGTATCCGTGGCCTTACACCGAGGGTCTCAGCATCGCCGAAGCGGGCAACGATCTCGCGTTCCTTGTGACCGGCGTCTACGGCAAGCCGGCGCCGCGCCAGATGGGCGCGCCGATCCGCCTCGCGGTGCCGTGGAAATACGGCTTCAAGTCGGTGAAGTCGATCGTGCGGTTCCATTTCACCGACAAGCGCCCGAAATCCTATTGGGAGTCGTTGCAGTCGGCCGAATACGGCTTCTGGGCGAATGTGAATCCGAAAGTCGATCATCCGCGCTGGAGCCAGGCGACTGAAGAAGTGATCGGCGCCGGCGGCAAGCGCGTGCCGACGCTGCTGTTCAACGGCTATGGCGAATGGGTCGCCGACCTCTACAAGGGGATGGAGAACGAACGGCTGTATGCGTAGCCACAGCGCGGCTTCAGCCTGCCGGACTTAATCCGGCTTATCACCCTGCACACATCACGGCGCTGCATCGCCTGATTACGCGCCATGTGAATGCTTGTGGCGCTGTCAGCAAAACAACTGGCACATAAAAAAACCGGGTCGCGAGGGGCGCGACCCGGTGTGAGTATTTGCCGGCGCGGGAAGGCCGGCAATCACCTTCCAGAGGGGAGTCACTGTCTGCGTCGGCTGCGATCTGGGAGGATTCGGAAACCGCGCGCATCCAGCACAATGCAAAGTATGAATATGCAAGTCGGGTACGACAACGTGCTTGCACGTTGATCAGCCATGCGCGCTTCGCAAGCCGAACGGCCATGTGCGCGCCGCAATTGACGGGCGCGAAGTTCGACTGCGCCGATTCAAAAGCGCAATCAGAACGTCCAGCGCTGCGCCTTGGAGACCAGGAAGTCGCGAAACACCTGGACGCGCGCAACGGATTTGAGTTCTTCCGGATAGACGAAATAGGCGTCCAGCGTGATCGGATCGGCCTGGCCGAGCAGCTGCACCAGACCTTCGTTTTCCTCGATCAGATAATCGGGGAGCAAGCCGATACCGATGCCCTTCTGGCACGCGCGCAACAGCGCGAGGATGTTGTTCAGGACCAGCGCAGGCGAGCGCGGACCCTTGTTTTCGCGGCCCACTTCGAGCGGCCAGTTCCGGTTCTGCAGGAAGGTCGGGATATGGCCGCCGCCGAGCAGCAGGATGCGGTGGTTGTCGAGATCGTCCACCTTGGTCGGTGTGCCGAACCGCTTCAGATATTCCGGCGACGCATAGAGATGGAAATGGACCGAGAACAGCTTGCGCTGGATCAGGTCCGGTTGCGTCGGAATGCGCAGGCGGATGGCGACGTCGGCCTCACGCATCGCGAGGTCGAGTTCCTCGTCGGTGGTGATCAGCGAAATCCGGATATCCGGATAGAGGTCGATGAACTCGCCGAGCTTGGGCGTCAGCCAGTGATTACCGAGGCCGACGGTGGTGGTCACCTTCAGATCGCCGTTCGGACGCTCGCGGCTGTCGGTCAGCTTGGCGCGCGCCGATTCCAGCTTCATGAAGACTTCGTGCGCGGTGCGATACAGCAGTTCGCCTTGCTCGGTCAGGATCAGCCCGCGCGCGTGACGGTGGAACAGCGAGACATTCAGCGCCTGTTCGAGCGCGCTGACCTGCCGCGACACCGCCGATTGCGAAAGCCCGAGCTGTTCGCCGGCATGGGTGAAGCTGCCGGCTTCTGCAGCGGCATGGAAGACTTTCAGCTTGTCCCAATCCATGGAGGTCATGGAAAACCGTGATCGCTGCTGAAGCAAAGCGGCACCGCCTTATTCTGCAGCCGCGCGCAACTCCTCGTGCGCGGCAATGAAACGTTCGGCCTCGAGAGCGGCCATGCACCCCATGCCGGCGGCTGTCACAGCCTGACGGTAGATGTCGTCGGTCACGTCGCCGGCCGCGAACAGCCCAGGGACCGATGTTGCGGTCGAGAACGGCGCGGTGGCGACATAGCCATTGGGTTTCATCTCGACCTTGCCCTGCACGAGTTCGGTCGACGGTGAATGCCCGATCGCGACGAACACGCCGTCGACTTTGCGCTCGGTGACGGCGCCGGTCTTGAGATTGCGCAGGAACGCGCCGGTCACCTTGTGCGGGTTCTCGTTGCCGACGAGGTCGTCGACCACGCTGTCCCAGATCACTTCGATCTTCGGATGTTTGAACAGCCGGTCCTGCAGGATGCGCTCGGCGCGCAGGGTATCGCGGCGATGCACCAGCGTGACCTTGCTGGCGAAATTGGTCAGGAACAGCGCCTCCTCGACCGCGGTATTGCCGCCGCCGATCACCATCACCTCTTTGCCCCGATAGAAGAAGCCGTCACAGGTGGCGCAGGCGGACACGCCATAGCCCTTGAAGGTTTCCTCGAACGGCAGCCCGAGCCAGCGCGCCTGGGCGCCGGTGGCCAGGATCACGGTCTCGGCCAGATAGACGGTGCCGGAGTCGCAGGTCAGGCGGAAGGGGCGGCTGGAGGTATCGAGATCGTTGACGTGGTCGGTGACGATGCGGGTGCCGACATGCTCGGCCTGCTTCTGCATCTGCTCCATCAGCCAGGGGCCCTGGATCACGTCGGCAAAGCCCGGGTAGTTCTCGACGTCGGTGGTGATCGTAAGCTGGCCGCCGGGCTGGTAGCCCTGGATCAGCACCGGCTCCAGCATGGCGCGGGCGGCGTAGATCGCCGCCGTATAGCCGGCCGGCCCGGAGCCGATGATAACAACCTTGGCGTGGATGGATTTGGTCATCTGAAATTCCGAGGAGGTACGTGCGCCACAGCGACGGCCTGCGGCGAAGATGCCCGAGGGAATGTAGGCATTTGTCCGAGCTATGCAAGTTATGCAACCCGGCCGGGCACCGAAAGCAGCGGAGGCGGCGGGGAGGGGACCGTTCACGCAATTTTATTTCGTGGACTGGCGCGAACTGGGTATGGTCCAGACCTGATCGATGCCGAAATGGAGGGTTTGCAGGGCATGCTCGCGCGACTGGACGCGATCGACTGGAAGATCCTCGCGGAGCTGCAGAACGACGGCCGCATGACCAATGTGGAGCTGGCCCGCCGCGTCGGAATTTCGGCGCCGCCGTGCCTGCGCCGGGTCCGCGCGCTGGAGGAGGCCGGCTATATCCGCGGCTACCGGGCGCTGCTCGATGAAAAGCGCCTCGGGTTCGAGCTCACGGTGTTCGCGCTCGTGCATCTGTCCAGCCAGGCGGAGTCAGACCTCGCGGCGTTCGAGGCCTATGTCCGGGACCGGCCGCTGGTGCGGGAGTGCTGGATGCTTTCGGGCGAAGTCGATTTCATCCTCAAGTGCGTGGCGCCCGACCTGAAGACCTTCCAGGCTTTCGTCGCCGAACTGACCGCCGCGCCGCATGTGCGCAATGTGAAAACATCGCTGACGCTCCGCGCATCCAAGGACGCGCCGATGGTCCCGCTTGAGAGCACGAATACTGCGGCGGTTTGACCGCACGCGGCATAGGCGCTGATCAGATTGGGGTCGAGTGCGATCGCCTGGTCATAGGCGCTCATCGCGCGCGGCAGATCGTTCCTGAGCCTGAAGATCAGTCCGCGTTCGGCTTGGGCCTGCGGCAACTTCGGCACGTCGGCGGGCGTAAGCCGCGGCCGCCGTCGGTATCGCTCAAGGCCCGGTCAACATCGCCTTTGCGCGAGAAATAGGTCGCGCGCCATGCGTAGGCATTGGCGAGTTCGGCGTCTTTCAGGCGTCCGCCTGCGATCAGCCGCAGGCGGCAATCCCGGTGTCGCGCGCGAGGTTCAAGCGGCCATCGCTCCGCCTCCAGCCTGCCGGAGCCGGTCAGGCCTTCTTCCGCATTGCATCAATGCTCCACGAACCGCCACCGGCCGCCGCCAGATACAGAAACACGAAGCAGTAGAGCACAGCGAGTTCGCCGGCATTGACGATCGGATAGAAGTCGCGCGGCGCATGCGCGATGAAATAGGCAAAGGCCATCAGACCGGACAGGACGAAGGCCACCGGCCGGGTGAACAATCCGATCACCAGCAGCGCGCCGCCGAACAGTTCGAGCACGCCGGCGGTCCAGCTCAGGCTGAACGGCTGCAGCTTTGCGAACATCGCCATCTGCGGGATGCCGAGCAGCTTTGCCGTGCCATGCTGCATGAAGAGAAGACCGGACATGATGCGCAGCACGCTGAGCAGGCGCGGGGACCAGGTAGCGCAGAGATTATCGAGAGACATGGTAGATCCTGTGAAGGTGAAGGGGCGGAAGGCACCCAGCGCTTTTTTGGCGCTGCACGTTGCCTATCATCCGGCTTTGGCCGGAAGACGGGTCACAACGGCGTGGGCTGGATGCGCTCCGTCATGAATGCGGCTTTTCCGCCGCGGACTACGTCGAACAAACCGGTCCAGCGTATGCAAAAAATAACGCCGGGCCAGAGCCCGGCGTTGCTTTTGAACAGGTGGATAAGACGGGCGCGTTCAGCGCCACTCGACTTTCACGACCTCATAAGCCTTGGCGCCGCCGGGCGTGACCACTTCCACGCTGGCGCCCTTCTTCTTGCCGAGCAGGGCGCGCGCCAGCGGCGAGGAGATCGAGATGCGACCGGACTTGGCGTCGGCCTCGGGCTCGCCGACGATCTGCCACACCTGCTTCTTCTCGGTGTCTTCATCGATCAGCGTCACGGTCGCGCCGAATTTCACGGTGTCGCCCGACAGCTTTGAAACGTCGATAACCTCCGCGCGGGCGAGCTTGTCCTCAAGCTCGGCAATGCGGCCCTCGTTGTGCGACTGGGCCTCCTTGGCGGCGTGATATTCCGCATTTTCGGAGAGGTCGCCGTGGCCGCGCGCTTCCGTGATCTGCTGAATGATGCGCGGGCGCAGTTCCTGCTGGCAATGCTTCAGCTCGTTTTCGAGAGCCGTGTAGCCTGCCGCGGTCATCGGGATCTTGTCCATCGTCGTCCAACCTCTGAGCCTCTCGACCGGACAGCCGGCCGTGAGAGCAGATGATAGACAAA
>JAEWHY010000402.1 GCA_023387555.1 Pseudomonadota bacterium | reverse complement strand
AGATCCACACCCACACCTTCCCGCTGGAGGATCTGCCGACCGCGATCCGCTACGCCAAGGATCGCGTAGAGGATGCGATCAAGGTGGTGGTCAAGATGAAGCCCGGCGCCGCGCAGCGGGTCGCGGCGGAGTAGTTGATGAGTCATGCGCGGGCTTGACCCGCGCATCCATCCGTTTCGCTTGATGGATGGTCGGGCCAAGCCCGGCCATGACAGACAGAAACCGACGCGAAGCGGCAATCTTTCTTCCCTCTCCCCTTGGGGGAGAGGGTGCCGAGACGCCGAAGGCGGCGAGGCGGGTGAGGGGTCATAGTCGCTCCATCACCCCTCACCCGGCTCGGACCTCGCGGTCCTCGCCACCCTCTCCCTCAGGGGGAGAGGGTGAATGGAGCAAGTGGCGAACATGCTTCTCTGCGACGCCTATCTGACACCGGCATCCCTCGACGAGGCGCTCGACCTCATCGAGGCGCATCGCGGCCGCTATCGGCTGATCGCCGGGGCGACCGATCTCCTGCCATGGGCCCGCGAGGGCCGGGCCGGCGACGTCTATATACCGGTGCTGATCGATGTCGCGCGGATCCCCGAACTGCGGGCGCGCAGCGTGAGCGACACGCATGTGCGGCTCGGCGCCGCGACACAGATCCAGCGCTTCCTCGACGATCCCGCGCTCGGCCGCGCCATGCCGGCGATGCCGCGCTGCGCGGTCTGGTTCGCCGACGACCAGCTCCGCGAATCCGCCACCATCGGCGGCAACATCGTCAATGCATCGCCGGCCGCCGACGGCATTCCGCCGCTGGTCGCGCATGATGCGGTGCTGGAGCTTGCGAGCCGCCGCGATGGCAGGGTCTTAACGCGCAGGATCGGCATCTCGGATTTCATCAGCGGTCCCGGCAAGACATTGCTGGCCGACGACGAAATCCTCGTCGCCATCGAATGCACCGCGCTGCCGGGCTACGGCGGCAGCTTCGAGAAAGTCGGCCATCGCCGATCGCTGGTGATCTCGACCGTATGCCTCGCCGCGCTGGTGAAGCTCGATGCATCGGGCCGTAATTTCGAGGACGTCCGGCTGTGCATCGGCGGGATCGGCCCGGTGCCGGGTCGCCTGCATGACGTCGAGCAATTCCTTAAAGCGGGTCCGCTGAGCGCGAGCCGCCTCGAACAGGCCGCGGAGATGCCGGTCGCTCTCGTGCGCTCGCGCACCCGCCAGGACTATCGCCGCGACGTGGTGCGCGGCTTCATGTTGCGCGGCCTGTTCAATGCGGCGCAGCGCGCCGGCGCGGGACCGGATGTGCTCAGCCCCGAACTGGAGGCCGCCTGTGCCTGAGATGCGGATCGAGGCGTTCGTCAACGGCCGCAGGATCGCGCGCAGTGCCGCGCCGCATCAGCGGCTGCTCGATTTCCTGCGCGACGACGTGCATCTCACCGGCACCAAGGACGGCTGCGGCGCCGGCGAGTGCGGCGCCTGTTCGGTGTTCGTCGACGGTGTGCTGATGAAGTCCTGCCTGATGCCGGTCGGCAAGGCGCAGGGAACGACGATCGAGACGGTCGAAGGCCTTGCTCAGAAGGGCGACCTGTCGCTGTTGCAGAAGGCGTTTCACAAGACCGGCGCGAGCCAGTGCGGCTATTGCATTCCGGGCATGGTGATGGCGGCGACCGCGGCGCTGCGCGCCAATCCGTTCGCCGATCGCGAGGAGATCAAGGAGCGGCTCGGCGGTAACATCTGCCGCTGCACCGGCTACCAGAAGATTTTCGACGCGGTCGAGCTGGCGCGCGACGTGCAGAACGGCCGGCTGCCGGCAACGGCGCTCGCCGAAGCCGATGTCGCCGAAGGCAAATATATCGGTGCCAATGTCCGCCGCCTCGATGCGCCGGGCAAGGTCTCCGGCGCGCTGAAGTACGCGGGCGACATGACGATGCCGCACATGCTGCACATGCAGGTGCTGCGTTCGCCGCATCCGCACGCGGTCATCGAGAGCATCGACACCAGCGAAGCCGAGGCGATGGCGGGCGTCGAGGGCGTCATCACCTGCGCCGATGTGCCGGGCGAGGACGGCTTCGGCGTGTTTGTCCACGACCAGCCGGTGATGGCGCGCGGCAAGGTGCGCTACGTCGGCGAAGCCGTCGCCGCGGTTGCAGCGGAAGACCTCGTGACCGCGAAGCGCGCGCTGGCGAAGATCAAGGTGGTCTACAAGCCGCTGCCGGCGGTGTTCGATCCGTTCGACGCGATGAAACCGGGCGCGCCGGTGCTGCACGATTATGCGCCGGACAATGTCACGAAACATATCCCGATCCGCAAGGGCGATATCGAGAAGGGCTTCGCGCAATCCGACCTCGTGGTCGAGCAGGATTACGAGACCCAGGCGATCGAGCATGCCTATCTCGAGCCCGAAGCCGGGCTCGGCTATGTCGACCACGATGGCGTCGTCACCATCGTCTCGCCGAGCCAGAACATCACGCATCACCGCCACATGCTGGCGAAGATCATCAAAAAGCCGATCAGCAAGGTGCGGTTCATCATGTCGCCGGTCGGCGGCGGCTTCGGCGGCAAGGAAGACATGATCTATCAGGGCATGCTGGCCCTGATGGCGATGAAGACGCGCCGGCCGGTGCGGCTCGTCTTCACCCGCGAGGAATCGATCGCGGTCACGGCGAAGCGCCATCCCTCGCGCACCACATTGCGCATGGGGTTGTCGCGCGACGGCCGCATCCAGGCGGTCGCGCTGAAGATGATCTGCGACGGCGGCGCCTATGGTCTCTCGACCGAAGGCGTGATGCGCAAGGCCGCGATCCTCGGCGCCGGGCCCTACAACATTCCGAAC
>JAEWHY010000400.1 GCA_023387555.1 Pseudomonadota bacterium | reverse complement strand
GTTCTGGCGCTCGCAATACGAATTCTGGATCCATGCGCCGATCGCCGAGAAGGCCGGCGTAAAACCCGCAACCATCGCAGCGCTGCGGACCGGGCGGACGCCACGGCTCGGCAAGGAGGAACGCGCGATCTACGATTTCATCGCCGAGATGCACAAGACCAAACGGGTCAGCGACAAGACGTATGCACGCGTCCATGCCATCTTCGGCGATGCCGGCATGGTCGAATTCGTCGGGATCCTCGGCTATTACACACTGGTCGCGATGACGCTGAATGTCTTCCGCGTGCCGCTTCCGGACGGCGAATCCTATCCCTTTGCCGAGCCCAGGACGCTCGACAAACGCCGGTAACATCGGCGCTTTTCGGTATCGGGCTGCCACAGAGACAGTCGATTGCTGGGCAGCTATTCCGAATTGCACTTTGCAAGAATACGGCGATCACAGATGCTGCCACCGTTCTGATTCAAGCCGGGGGCTTCCATGAAGAAACCAATCGCCGAATTCATCGGCACATTCGCACTCGTGTTTTTCGGATGCGGCGCGGCCGTGATCGCCGGCATGGGGACAGGCCCCACGGCGATCGACGTGCTCGGTATCGCATTCGCATTCGGCCTGGCGATCATTGCCATGGCCTATGGCATCGGCCCGATCTCGGGCTGCCATGTGAATCCTGCTGTCAGCTTCGGTGTCCTGATCGCCGGCCGCATGTCGGCGGGCGAGTTCATCGCCTATGTGATTGCGCAGGTGCTCGGCGCGATCGCTGGCGCCCTCGTGCTCTACGTCATCCTGTCCGGCAAGGCCGCCGGCTGGGACGGCGGGCTCGGCCAGAACGGCTGGGGTGCAGGCTATCTTGGCCAGTACAACACGACGTCCGCGTTCATCTTCGAGGTGGTCGCGACGTTCCTGTTCCTGGTCTGCATTCTGGGCTCAACGCATGGCAGGGCGCCCGTGCATTTTGCCGGTCTTGCGATCGGCCTGACGCTGACGGCGATTCATATCGTCGGGATCAACATCACCGGCACGTCGGTCAACCCGGCGCGGTCGATCGGCCCGGCGCTGGTCGGCTACGGCACCAATCCCGCCGCCGTCGGACAGCTCTGGATGTTCATCGTCGCGCCGCTCATTGGCGCAGGCATTGCCGGCCTGATGTTCAAGTCGGGCCTGCTCGAGCCCGATCGGTCCTAAGGACCTGCGGCTTAAGCACATCCGCGCGATCCTCGCGATCGCGCGGATGACTCATCGACAAAGCCGCAGGAAGCACCGGGGGAAAACCTGACGGCTTTGATTCGTTTTTGATGCGTCTTGATGGCCGCCGGATGCACAGGCTCTTGTGAATGGTTCCTTTCAGGACCCTGTGTTGCCGCTGATGCAGGCATGCCGTCAGGTGATGGTCTGCCCCTGGCGATTTGTGCTAGGTGAGAGCCTGGAATTGCAGGCAGGCCTTCTCGATGCCGGACAATCTGTCACCCGCGACTGAAGACAACCGGGTCGTCAGCATCCGCACGCGGCGCAAATTCCAGCCGAGCGGCATCCAGCAGAATGCGACGCCGCCATCGGGCGATCTGGATCGATACGCGCAAAGCGGAGAGCCCGACGACTTCCGCCATCGCATGGTGATGAACGCCATTGCGTTCGTGTTCGTCGGCGCGCTTGTGCTCGCCGGATTCTGGCTCGCCGATACGATTACGACGATGCGCAAGACGCAGGATTGCGTACTGATCGGGAAACGGGATTGTGCGCCGATCGAAGCCCCGTCCGCGGTCCGCTAGCATCTTTTCGCTTTTCTTCGAATCGCGAAAAGCCTCTAGGTTCTTGCATTGTCGCGTTTTCTTCACGCGAACCGGTGTCCACTTCGCAAAACGCTCTAATTCCTCGCCAGGCGCGATGCGCCGATGCGCGAGAGTGTCACCGGCGCCAACCCGGAAAATCCCAGTTCAGCCGCCGCGCGTGGCGTCAGATCGATCACCCGCCCCCGGACGAACGGACCACGGTCGTTGATTCGAACCACCACCGAGCGACCGGTCTTCCTGTGGGTGACACGAACCATGGTACCAAACGGCAGGCTACGGTGCGCCGCCGTAAGACCTTGCGGATTGACCCGCTCCCCGCTTGCGGTTTTCGCAGAGGAATATTTGTCGCCCTTGAAGCCGTAGACCGAAGCGATGCCGTCCATCGCACGGGCGGGACCGCCGTCCAGAACAAAGATAAAAAGAATGCCACCGAGGGTACGAACGACCATTCGCTGTCCTCATCGCAATGTGATGAGGAAAGCGCAGTAACGCCCAAATTGTTCCTCAATCGGGCCTGATCGCGGATTGTGTGCGACGATTGCGAGACGCGCGGCGCAGCGTTGCACCACACGCGTTAACAGCCCCGAAAATCGTACCGCGAAAAGCCGACGGCGAGCCCGTCGGCGATCATCAGCGAGACGCGATCCTTAGAGCGTTTTCGAGCGAAGTGGACACAGGTTCGCGTGAAGAAAACGCGTCAATGCAAGAAACTAGAGGCTTTTCGCGATTCGAAGAAAAGCGAAAAGTCTCTAGAACCGAAGCGCGGGCTTCGCGCCGGGCTCCGCTTTCGATTCGGTCGTCGCCGGCCGCGACACCACGGGCGGAGTTGAAGCCGGCCGATCCGACGCCACAGTCGCACCGCCGCTCGCGCTAGCCGTCGTGGCGGGCGCCGCAGGCGACGGGCTCACCGCCGCAGCGGCCGAGGCAGCCGGAGCAGCGGCCGGCTGGGCGGACGTTGCAGACCCCGTTCCGGGGGCGCTGGTGGCCGAACTCGCAGGGCCGGCCGGCGCGGACGGTTCGGCTGCCGGACGGCGGGCGGGAGCCGCCTCTTCGATGGTGCGCGGCCCGCCGCGGGTGCGAATCACGCTCTGGATGCGGGCCAGCACCAGCGCATGCAGCCGCGCCGACTTGTCGATGTCGATATGACCGTAGCCCTGCCCGCTGACATCCACGTTGTGGAGCTGGCCACGAAACCCTGCGCCGCGGCGCATGTGGGCATAATCGCGCTGCGTCAGGTTGTAGACTTGGCCGACATTGGCGGACGCAGCGAACGAGCCGGTGCCGTCGAACGGGACGACGAGTGCGACCGGCACGCCCTTCTTGCCGAGATACTCGGCCATGAACATGACCGCATCGGCGCCGAGCGAATGACCGACCAGCACCACTGTGCCGTGCTGCCGTGCCTTGTATTGCACCGCGATCGTATCGGCGAGCGTCTGCCATTCCGAATGATTGTGGACGCTCGCGCTGATTCCCCGGGCCTTGATCTTGGAGGCCAGGTCATCCATTCCGAGCGAGAAAATGTTCAGAAGGCCGCGCAGCAGATAGACGTGACCATTCGATTGCGGCGCCGTGCGCTGCGACGAAGGCTTGGATTTCGCCGGGCGCTCGGTCGAAGCGGTCGTCTGAGCCAATGACGGCGCGGCCAACGCAACGGCGGCCGCAACGGTCGGCACAAACAACCAACGCTGTCTGATTCCCTTCATCGTCCCCCGACGCTCCAGGTCATTGACGTCTTCTTGGATTGTCGGACAAAAAATTGAATCGCCCGTCAACACATTGAAGATTTACAACAACCCGCCCGCGGAAGGCCACATTGCTAGGAAATTTTCAGTGTGAACATCGCCCGGTGTTGCCACTATGCCACGGCCTGTTTTCAGTAGATGCCGGGGATGAGACGCGCCGTCCGCTTCATGTAGGCGCGGTACTCCTCGCCGAAGGTGTCGAGCATCATCTGCTCCTCCCGCCCGACCCGGAA
>JAEWHY010000390.1 GCA_023387555.1 Pseudomonadota bacterium | reverse complement strand
CCGCTGGACCGCGCGCATAACCTCGTTGGGGATCTGCGCCGGCAGCACGTGTTCGGAACCGCCGGGCGCGTATTTCGCCTCGTAATCGTAGAACTGTACCTTCGGCACGATTTCGATCACGCCGGTCGCCTCGCCCTTCACCACGGCGCAGGTCAGTTCCTTGCCGGGGATATAGGTCTCGCACAACACGATCTCGCCGTAAGCCCAGTCCTCGCGGAACAATTCCTGCGGCGGATGGTCGTGATTGTCGGTGACGATGAACACCCCGACGCTCGAGCCTTCCGCGATCGGCTTGATCACATAGGGACGCGGCAGCGCATGCGCCTTGCCGGCCTCGAACCGCGAGATCGCCCTGCCCTGCGGCACCGGCACGCCGGCGGCCGCGAGCATCACCTTGGCCGCGTCCTTCTTCATCGCGAGCGATGACGCCTGCACGCCGGAATGAGTGTAAGGAATGCCCAGGACTTCCAGGATGCCCTGGATGGTGCCGTCCTCGCCCGGACGCCCGTGCAGAATGTTGAACGCGACATCCGGCTTCAGCGCGTCGAGCACGGTGGCGACGTTGCGCGCCACATCGATGCGGGTGACGCGGTAGCCCGCGCGTTCGGCGGCATCGGCGCAGGCCTTGCCGGAGTTCAGCGAGACCTCGCGCTCCGACGACCAGCCACCCATCAGGAATGCGACATGCTTGGTCATGCGGCCTCGCGCTTCGTCGGCAGTTTGAACCCGTCGTAGAGCCAGCCGACGCAGTCGAACATGTCCTGCTCCCTCTTCTTCTCCCAGACCTCACGCATGACTTCGCGTTCGATCCCGCCGACGTGATACCAGTTGTCCCATAAATAGCGGGATTCGTATTGCACGCGTGCGGTACGCAGATAACGCGCGTCGACATATTGCTTGAACGCGTTCTCCACCTGTCCGCCTGCGGTATTGTCCAGCAACTCGGCAAGACAGACGGCGTCCTCGATCGCCATGCAGGCGCCCTGCGCGAGGCTCTGCAACGTCGGATGCGCCGCATCGCCGAGCAGCGTGACGCGCCCGTGGCTCCAGTGCCGGATCGGGTCGCGATCGCCGGAGACCCAGCCGCGGCGCGACAGGTCCATCATCCCCCAGAGCTTCTTCATGGTCGGATGCGAGTCCCGATACACCCGCGCAAGGTCCGGGTGCGGGCTGTCGGTATCGCTCGGCGCCATGTCCAGCGTCTTGAATACGGTGACGACATTGAACAGGCTGTGCTCGCGCAGCGGATAATGCACGATGTGGAAGCCGTCGCCCGACCACATCACCACATTGTCGGTGTCCACGTCGAAATCGACATCGCTCATCGGCACGATGGTACGGTGCGCGACATAGCCGAGCGAGCGCGGCGGCCCCTCGTCCCGCATCTGCTGGCGAATGGTGGAGCGGATGCCATCCGCGCCGATCAGCGCCGCGCCCTCGTAGTGGCGGCCATCGGAAATATCGACGCGCACGCGGTCGCCGAGGTCTTCGAAGGACTTGACCGCGGTATTTGCGATCATCCGGACGTTGGGCAGCGCCCGGCAGGCATCGAGCAACACGCCATGCAGGTCGACGCGGTGAATCACCACGTAAGGCTTCTTGAAGCGCTGAAGAAACGTCTCGCCGGTCGGAATGCGCGCGATCACGCCGCCATCGATCCAGTCGTACATCACAAGCGATTTCGGGCGCAGCGCCTTGGCCAGAACCGCATCGGCGACGCCGAGCCGCTCCAGCATCCAGAACACATTGGGGCCGAGCTGGATGCCGTAGCCGATGACGCCGAATTCCTCGGCTTCCTCCAGGAGGAGAATGTCGAAGCCCTTCTTGCCGAGCGCGAGCGCCGCCATGGCGCCGCCCAGCCCGCCGCCTACAACGATGATCGGCTGTTTATTCACGCGCCACTCCGATCCGCTTGATTTCCCAGTCGAGCGTCACGCCGGACGTCTCCTTCACCCGCCTGCGCACCGTCTCGCCAAGCGTCTCGATGTCGGCCGCCGTAGCATTGCCGCGGTTGATCAGGAAATTGCAGTGCATCTCGGATACCTGCGCGTCGCCCACCACGAGGCCGCGACAACCGGCGCCGTCGACCAATTGCCAGGCCTTGTGGCCCGGCGGATTCTTGAACGTCGAGCCCCCGGTGCGGCTCTTGATCGGCTGCGTCGCCTCCCGCGACTCGGTGATCTTGTCCATTTCGGCCGCGATTGTGGTCCGGTCGCCGGCCATTCCTTCGAACAGCGCCTGCGTGAAGATCACGTCGTCGGGCGCACCGCAATGCCGGTAGGTGTAATGCATGTCGGCGTTGCTGTAGACGCGGACATTGCCGCTGCGGTCCACGCCCCGCGCCTCGACGAGCGCATCCTTGGTCTCGCGGCCATAGGCGCCGCCGTTCATGCGCAACGCCCCGCCGATGCCGCCCGGAATGCCGCGATAGAAGGCAAGACCCGCAATGCCGGCCTCCTGCGCCGCGCGCGCGACCTTCACATCGGGGACCGCCGTGCCGGCCCGAATGCGCAGCCCCTCGACCTTCACATCATTGAAGCCGCGGCCGAGCCGGATCACGACGCCGGGTACGCCGCCATCGCGAATGATCAGGTTCGAACCGAGCCCAATGACGATTACGGGAATTTCGGAGGGCAGGTTCTTCAGGAAATACGCGAGATCGCTCTCGTCTTCCGGCATGAACAAAACCTGCGCCGGGCCGCCGACGCGAAACCAGGTCAGTTCGGCCAGCGGCTGGTTGGCGAGCAGCCGTCCGCGCAAGTCCGGCATGCGCGATTTCAGGTCGGGAGTGATGTCCGGGAAAGTCATTTAGACTGGCTACGCTCTCAGCCCAGCGCCTGCAACTCGCCCGGCAGCGCATAGGCCCATTGCGTGATGTTGCCTGCGCCGAGGCACACGACCATGTCGCCGGGCTTGGCCATGCCGCGGATCATGGAGGCGAGGCCTTCCGAACTTCCGAGCGCGCTCACGTTGCGGTGGCCGCGTGCACGGATGCCCATCACCAGATGATCGCGATCGATCTCCTCGATCGGAGCTTCTCCGGCCGAATAGACTTCGGCCACGATCACGGCATCGGCGTCGTTGAAGCAGGTGCAGAACTGCTCGAACAATTCCCTGAGCCGCGTGTAGCGATGCGGCTGCACCACGGCGATGACGCGCCCGGCTGCGGATTCGCGCGCGGCCCGCAGCACCGCCTTGATCTCGACCGGGTGATGTCCGTAGTCGTCGATGACGGTGACGCCGTTCCACTCGCCGGTCCGCGTGAAGCGCCGCTTCACGCCGCCGAAACCCGCCAGCGCCTTGCGGATCGTCTCGTCCGGCATCAGCAGTTCATGGGCGACGGCAATCGCGGACGTCGCGTTCAGCGCATTGTGCCGTCCCGGCATCGGCAGCGTCAGGTCGGCAATGACATGCTCCGCCTGCGCATCGCGCCCGCGGAACACCACCGAGAAGCGCGAGACGCCGCCGTTGTGCTCGAGATTGACGAGGCGCGCGTCGGCCTGCGGATTTTCACCATAGGTGATGATGCGGCGATCCTCGATGCGGCCGACCAGCGCCTGCACCTCCGGATGGTCGGTGCACATCACGGCAAAACCGTAGAACGGCACATTCTCGACGAACGCCTTGAAGGCTTCTTTCACCGCGTCGAAGGTCTTGAAATGATCGAGGTGCTCTGGATCGACATTGGTGACGATCGCAATATCGGCCGGGAGTTTCAGGAAGGTGCCGTCGGACTCGTCGGCCTCCACCACCATCCAGTCGCCGGCACCGAGCCGCGCGTTGGTGCCATACGCATTGATGATGCCGCCGTTGATCACGGTGGGATCGAGGCCACCCGCATCGAGCAGGGTCGCGACCATCGAGGTCGTCGTGGTCTTGCCATGGG
>JAEWHY010000385.1 GCA_023387555.1 Pseudomonadota bacterium | reverse complement strand
GTAACCGGCCGACAAGGCATGACGACGCATTCGTCGAACTGGAGAATGTCGCACTCACGTATGGCCGCGGCGACAGGCAGGTGCAGGCGCTGACCGAGACCAGCCTCAAGATCGGGCGGGGCGACTTCGTTGCGCTGGTCGGTCCCTCCGGTTGTGGCAAGTCCACCATCCTAAAGCTGGTGACCGGGCTGCTCACGGCGTCCAGCGGCTATGTCTATGTCTCCGGCCGCGAGGTCGGCGCCGAGCCGATGCGGGTCGGCATGGCGTTCCAGAACCCGACGCTGCTGCCGTGGAAGACGATCCGCGACAACGTCATGCTGCCGCTGAAGATCGTGCCGCCATTCCGGCACGAATATCACCGCAAGAAGAAGACGGAGTTTCGCGACCGCGTCGAGGCGCTGCTCAAGCAGGTCGGCCTCGCCGGCTTCGGCGACAAATATCCGTGGCAATTGTCCGGCGGCATGATGCAGCGCGCCTCGCTGTGCCGCGCGCTGATCCACGATCCGCAACTGCTGATGCTGGACGAGCCGTTCGGCGCGCTCGACCAGTTCACCCGCGAAGAGCTGTGGGCGATCATGCAGGACCTCTGGATGACGCGGAAGCCGACCGTGCTGCTCGTCACGCACGACCTGAAGGAAGCCGGGTTTCTCGCCAACCGCATCTGCGTCATGCAGGCGCGGCCCGGCCGCATCATCGACGACACCGAGGTGCCGTTCGCGCGCCCGCGCAGCATCGAGATGTCCTACGCGCCGGATTTCGTCACCATGACGCAACGCCTGCGTGAACTCATCATCGCCAATCGCCCGCAGAAGGAGGCCGCGTGATGAATTCGCAGCTCCGCCGCAGAATTGCATCCGCCGCCCTGATCATCGGCTTCTTCGTCCTGTGGGAGCTGCTCTGCCGGGCGTTCAACATCAGCGATCTGGTGGTGCCGCGGCCGAGCCAGATCCTCATGACCCTGTGGGAGCGGGCGCCGGCGTTATGGCCGCACACCCTGCAGACTCTCTATACGACGCTGCTCGGCTTCGGATTCGGCATCCTGATCGGCGTGCTGCTCGGCATGCTGGTCGGCGTTTCGCGCATCGCCTATGACGTCGCCTATCCGCTGCTGATCGGCTTTGCCTCGATCCCGAAGGTGGCGGTGGTGCCGATCTTCGTCTTGTGGTTCGGCGCTGGCGCCGTTCCGGCGATCCTGACGGCGATGATCATGTCGATGTTCCCGATCGTGGTGAATGTCGCTACCGGGCTCGCAACGACAGAGCCGGAACTCGAGGACGTGATGAAGACGCTCCGGGCCAGCAAGCTCGACATCCTGTGGAATGTCGGCCTGCCACGCGCGATGCCGTATTTCTTCGCCTCGCTCAAGGTTGCGGTGACGCTCGCTTTTGTCGGCGTGGTGCTGTCGGAGACGGTGGCGTCGAACCGCGGCATCGGTAACGTGATGATGATCGCGTCCTCTTCGTTCGACGTGCCGCTGGTGTTTGCCGGCCTGATCATCCTTGCCGTGATGGGCGTCTCGCTCTACGTGATCTTCTCGTTGATCGAGATGCGGGTGACCGGCTGGGCACACCGCAAAGATGAGTTCGCAATCGGCTGACCGGAGCGGGATTGTGCGAGTCATCGAAGTCGAGCATGCGCTGACGGCGCCGGATGCGGCGCCCATAGGCCCGGTCGGTATCGCGATCGAGGGCGGGCGCATCGCGAAAATCGCGCCGCATCCGGGCAGCGCGCCGTCGCTGCTGGCGATGCCGGCGATGTGCAATGCGCACGACCATGCCCGCGCGGCGCGGTCGAGTTCGATCGGCGCCGGCGGCCGGCCGCTGGAAACCTGGCTGCATTATCTCGCGATGTTTCCGCCGGTCGATCCTTATCTCGCTGCCGCGGTGTCGCTGTCGCGTTCGGCCCTTGGCGGGCAGGGCATCGTGATGGTGCATTACAATCGCGTGCAGGGCCTCACCGACTACGTCACCGAGGTGAAGGCGGTGGCGAAGGCCGCCCGCGATGTCGGCGTGCGGGTCGGCTTCGCGGTCGGGGTGCGCGATCGCAATCCGCTGGTCTATGGGCCGTCCGAGCCGATCCTCGATGCGATGCCGCCCGAAGCCGCGGCCGAGATTCGGGCGCGCTTCCTGCGCCCGATGCTGCCGATTGCGGATCAGCTTGCGCTGGTCGATGACGCTATTGCGGCGGCCGATGCGGACGATTTCTATGTGCATTACGGTCCGACCGGCGTGCAATGGTGTTCGGACGCGCTGCTGCGCGCGCTCGCCGAGGCCTCGGCCCGCAATGGCCGCCGCATTCACATGCATTGCCTCGAGACGCGCTATCAGCGCGACTGGGCGGATCGCGAATTTCCGAGCGGGATGATCCGCTATCTGGATGCGATCGGGCTGCTGTCGCCGCGGCTGACGCTCGCGCATTGCACCTATGCGCGGCCCCATGAACTGGACCTGCTGGCGGAGCGCGGGGTCACGATTTCGGTCAACACCTCCTCGAATCTCGGTCTGCGATCGGGGATCGCGCCGCTTGCGGAGATGAAGCGCCGGGGCTGCCGCGTGGCGTTCGGCGTCGACGGATGTGCGCTCGACGAGGATGATGACGCCTTGCGCGAAATGCGCCTGACCCATCTCCTGCATGGCGGCTGGGGCTTTGAAACCGATGTCGGCCGCGCCGATACGCTGACGTCCGCCTGGCGCAACGGCCGCTTCTCGGTGCTGAACCGCGATGACGGTGGCAGCCTCGCCGCCGGGGGGCCGGCCGACATCACGCTGCTCGATTGGGCGCTGATCGACGACGACCGGCTGACATCCAATCTCGATCCGCGCGAACTCCTGTTTGCGCGCGTCACCGCGCGTCACATCGAAGAGGTCATCGTCGGCGGCCGGACCATCGTGCGCGACGGTCGTGTCCTTGGCGTCGATTATCCGGCGATGCTGCAGGACCTTCTGGCCCGCTTCCGCGCCGGGATGGCCGCACAGGCATCGCTTGCCGCCGCCTTGCCGGCGCTGGAAAAGGCCATCGCCGCGCATTTCGCCGGCGAGACGCCCTGCTGCTGACGGAGAGAGTCGTGCCTGTCGCCAAGGTTCACCGGATATCCGCGTATGGGCCGGACGATGCGAGCGGCATTGCGCGCGCCATCGCGGACGGGCGGATCGATCCGCGCGGGGTAATTGCGGTGTTCGGCAAGACCGAGGGCAATGGCTGCGTTAACGATTTCAGCCGCGGCTTCGCCACCATGACGCTGACGCAGCTATTCGCGCAATTCATGCCGCGCGAGGACGCCGAGAAGATCTGTTTTGTCATGTCGGGCGGTACCGAGGGCGCGATGGCGCCGCATTGGACGGTGTTCGAGCGCGCCGAAGGGGAGGGCGCAGAGAAGGGTAAGGGGCCGGCGCTCGCGATCGGGCGCGCGCATACCGCGCCGCTGCCGCCGGAAGATCTCGGCCGCGCCGGACAGATCGCGCTTGTTGCCGATGGCGTGCGCCGGGCGATGCATGATGCGGGCATTGCCGATCCGGCAGATGTGCATTTCGTGCAGATCAAATGCCCGCTGCTGACGGCGCAGCGCATCGGCGAAGCCGGGGCGCGCGGCAAGAGCGTGGCAACCGGATCGACGCTGAAATCGATGGGGCTGTCGCGGGCCGCCAGCGCGCTCGGCGCCGCTGTCGCACTCGGGGAGTTGCCGGCCGATGCGATAGCCGAAACAGATATCGGCGAGAACTGGTCGCTGCATTCGGGTCGCGCCAGTTGCTCGGCAGGGATCGAATTGCTCGGCCACGAAATCGTGGTGCTGGGCATGTCGAAGGACTGGGCGGGTCCGCTCTCGATCGACCACGCGGTGATGTCTGACGCTGTCGACATTGAGCCGGTGCGTGCAGCGCTGCGCCGCCTCGGTTTTGCCGCGGATGGGCAACTCGGCGGTGCGGAGCGTGACCGGCTGGTGGCGATGCTGGCGAAAGCCGAACCCAGCCAGAGCGCGATGCTGCGCGGCTTCCGCCACACGATGCTGGACGATTCCGACATCTCGCCAACCCGCCATGCGCGCGCCTTCGTCTGCGGCGCGCTTGCTGGGCTGGTCGGCCATGCGGAAATTTATGTCTCCGGCGGTGCCGAGCATCAGGGTCCGGACGGTGGCGGACCTGTCGCGGTGATCGCGACGCGCTGACATTGCTGCGGCGGGACGCCGCAGTTGCCATGTCCTGAACGAATGATGGCTCGCCGCGGATTGCATTGGGGTCGACCGGTCGATGCATCCGGTGCGAACGCAAATGATTGACGCGCTTGATTGCTGTCATTCGCGTCGCTGATTCATGTCGCTGCGGAGACGATTCGTGCTCTCGTCGCCGGTCTGACAGCAGGAAGCTGTTTCATCGCTTCGGGCCAGCAGAAAACCATTCTGCGATTGATGCATCGACGAGCGTTGCCATGAAGCGTTCTCTCGGCGTGCGTCGCGTGAACATTTTGCGGCTGATATGCGGTCTCGCCGCTATTCCCTCGTCTCACAGCGAAGTCAGCAGCACTCACGCAGCCGTCACGGCGCGTTGATTGGTTTTGAATGTAACCAATACCTAGCTCCGCCTCACTGAAGTTGTGAGCGCTCGATCGTGAGGCTCGCAGCTTCGAACGAAGGGAGACTTCCATGTGCATCATCAAAACCGCTCTGGTTGCCGCCGCGCTGGCGAGCATCGCTGCGACGGCCCATGCCCAGAGCCGCGAGGATCTCAATTCCGGCTATCACGGCAATTCGCCGGTCTATAGCTCGCCCTACGGTCCAACCGACGAGATCGAGCAGGGCGCCCGCGATGCCTACGGACAGGCGGGTGCGCGTGCGCCGCGCCGTGGTCCAGGCGCGCAGGATGAGCCGCGCATACGCTATCGCGGCAGCAACCGCTGACCCTCGCATTCACTTCATATCATCTCAGGAGACGACAGATGACTAGCGTCAGAAAGATTGTTCTCGCTGCATCTCTGTTCGCCGTTGCCGCGGCGTCCGCCAATGCGGCAACCCGCGCCGAACTGGAGAGCGGCTATCACGGCAACACACCGGTGACGCAAGGCGCCCGGTAATTCGCACAACGCGCGCCGGCGGTCCGCCGCCGGTGCGCGTCGG
>JAEWHY010000365.1 GCA_023387555.1 Pseudomonadota bacterium | reverse complement strand
CACGCAAGGTGACTCATCTCCATTGGGGCGGCGGCACGCCATCGATGCTGGGCGAGGCCGGGCTGGCGAATGTGCTGGACCGGCTCGCGCGCAGCTTCGACCTTTCCGCACTCCAAGAGCATGCGATCGAAATCGATCCACGGCACGCCAATCCATCGCTTGCCGCTGCTCTCGCACGGCTCGGCGTGAACCGCGCCAGCTTCGGCGCGCAGGATTTTTCGTCCGACGTGCAGCGCGCGATCGGCCGGGTCCAGCCTTTCGACATGGTCAGGCGCTGCGTGGCCCAGTTCCGTGAGGCGGGCATAAACGGCATCAATATCGACCTGATGTACGGCCTGCCCCGCCAGACCGCGGCCGGCGTTGCGCGCAACGCCGATCTCGCCGCCTCCCTGCAGCCCGGACGGGTCGCCCTGTTCGGCTATGCGCATGTGCCCTGGATCAAAAAGCACCAGCGGCTGATCGATGCCGCGCAATTGCCGGGTCACAACGAGCGGCTGGCACAAGCCCGTGTCGCCTCACAGGTTCTCACCGCCCATGGCTATCGCGCCATCGGCTTCGACCATTTTGCCGATCCCTGCGACGCACTCGCGATCGCGGCGGGGAACGGCTCCTTGCGCCGCAACTTCCAAGGATACACCACCGATCCGGCCGATGCATTGCTTGGCTTCGGCGCATCCGCGATCGGCAAGACTCCGTCCGGCTTTGTACAGAATGCGTCCGACGTCGCGGGCTATACACGCGCCATCGCCGCCGGACAGCTGCCGGTCGTCAAGGGTATCGAACTGACCGACGACGACCGGCTGCGCGCACAGATCATCGAACGGCTGCTGTGCGACTTCGAAGTCGATCTAGCCAGGCTGACATCGACGCCGACATTCAGCGGTGAACGGGCGGCGCTCGCACCGTTCGTCGATGCGGGACTGGTCCGGATCGACGGGGAGCGCATCACGATCATGGAGCCGGGCCGCAGCTTCGCACGCATCGTGGCGGCCGCGTTCGACGCCTATCTGCCGGCCAGTATGACGCGGCATTCGGCAGCGGTCTGACGACACAGCGCGCCTGTAGAATCTCTGCACTCCGGCATCAGCCGTCGGTGGAATTTATTTCCGTCGCCCCGTGAAACGCATGACTGCAGCCTGTGCGCAGCATGTGGCGGGCCTTGTGCTTTGCCGCCCAGCCGATCAACTTGCGGCTCCTAGGAGTAGCGCATGTCAGCCAAACGCAAACTTCACCTCGGCGCCTTCATGCGCCCCGTCAGCCTTCACACCGGCGCATGGCGCTACCCCGGCGCCTATCCCGATGCCAATTTCAATTTTTCGCACTTGAAGCGGTTCGCGCAGACACTCGAGCGCGCCAAGTTCGATGCGTTTTTCATGGCGGACCATCTTGCCGTGCTGAACATGCCGGTCGACAGCCTCAAGCGCAGCCATACCGTGACATCGTTCGATCCGCTCACGCTACTGCCCGCGCTTGCGGCAGTGACCGACAGGATCGGCCTGGTCGCGACCGCATCGACGACCTTCGACCAACCCTATCACATCGCGCGGAAATTCGCCTCGCTCGACCACATCAGCGGCGGTCGCGCCGGATGGAATCTGGTGACCACCTCCAATCCGGATGCAGCCCTGAACTTCGGCCTCGAAGATCACATGGAGCACGAGGAGCGCTACAAGCGCGCGCGGGAATTCTTCGACGTCGTGACCGGTCTGTGGGACAGCTTCGCTGACGACGCCTTCGTCCGGGACGTTGAAAGCGGCGTCTATTTTGATCCGGACAAGATGCATGTGCTCAATCACAAGGGCCAATATCTGTCGGTGCGTGGCCCACTGAACATCGCGCGCCCGATCCAGGGCTGGCCGGTCATCGTGCAGGCGGGCGCATCGGACGCCGGACGTCAGATCGCGGCCGAAACTGCGGAAGCGGTATTCACCGCGCAACCCAACCTCGAACAGGGCAAGGCCTTCTACGCCGACGTCAAGGGACGGATGGAAAAGCTCGGGCGCAACCCGGACCACATGACCATTCTGCCGGCAGCCATGGTGCTGGTCGGCGACACCATGCAGGACGCTCAGGACCGGCGCGCCACGCTCGACAGCCTGGTGCATTACGACAGCGGAATCGCCTCGCTCTCGATCGCGCTTGGGCACGATGGATCGAAGTTCGATCCGGACAGCCCCCTGCCGGACATTCCCGAGACCAACGCCAGCAAGACCGCCCGCCAGAATGTCCTCGACCTCGCGCGGACCACAAACATGACGGTGCGGCAGCTGGCGCAGCGGCTGGGCGGCTATTCCGGTCTCGCATTCGTCGGTACGCCGCAGTCGATCGCAGACGAGATGCAGGAATGGCTGGAGCAACGCGGCAGCGACGGCTTCACCGTGAACTTTCCGTACCTGCCGGCCGGGCTCGACGACTTCTGCGAGAAGGTCGTACCGGAACTGCAGCGCCGCGGCATTTTCCGCACCGAGTACGAAGGCCGGACGCTGCGCGACCACCTCGGGCTGCCGCGGCCGCAGAACCGGTTCTTCAGCGCCGAAGCGGGCCGAGCCGTACGGGCGGGAGCCGGATGATGGCCCGATAGTCGACCGTACGGCCGCCCGGTCAGGCTGGCGGATTCGGTCGGCATGGCCGACGCGGCCGCCCTGCACGGGGCCGTGCTTCGCCGGGCCGCAAGCCGCCAAACGCGGCAGGCAAAGCCGGACACGGTGACCGCTCAGGGTGCGCTAGGAGCCTCTCCCCGGCCGTCGCTCCTCGACGACGCGCGGTCGATTTGGACAGGAATTCGCCGTAAATTTCGTCAAAGTGATCGAATTACCACAGAAATTTTGTTGCTCGCCTTAATTGAATCGGCTTTCGGGTACAATGGCACTCTATAGCGCCGGGAAGCGCTGGAATAGTAACCAAGAAGTTGCCGGGGCGGCGACATCATTACCCATTCGTTGACCGTGTTTCGACCATCGCATAATGTGATCGCCAAAGTTGTGCCGAGGCGCAGCGGTAACTCAATGATGTTACTGCCAAAAATTGCTATTTGCGCGAGGCTTGCGAATAAACCCGTTTTCTCAGGGACGCGCGGACGATGCTGAACGCGTTGCTAGCGCTGAATGAACTGGACGCGAAGGTGTTCAGTTCGCCAAGCCTCGGCTCCGCGCCGCGGATCTACGACGATTATGTCACTGTTCCCGATGCGCATCTTCTGTTCAACGGCGAGTTCAAGCGCGTAGGCAC
>JAEWHY010000357.1 GCA_023387555.1 Pseudomonadota bacterium | reverse complement strand
GTCCGGAGCGCAGCAACCCGACATTCTTCAGGAGGAGCCGCGTCGCGAGCGTCTGCACCGCCTGCCAGCGATTGAAGGGGTCCGAGTCCGAGGCGGCAAGCCGCCGCAGATCGTCGGCCGACAGATTGGCGGTGAGTTTCACCGGGGCGGAGAATTCGCGGTTGATCGACAGCACCGGACGCTCGGCGATGCCTTCGAAGACGATGGTCTGGGCCGGCTCGGTCAGTCTGATCACGTCGGAAACCGGCTTGCCATCGACCCGGAGGGGATAATCCGCGCCATCCGCGCTGACGAGCCCGAGTTTGAGCGGGATCACCATGGGCTGCTTCACCGGCTGGCCGGGCGTCGGCGCCAGCGACTGCGCAAGGTTGAGGGTGTAGGTCCCGGCGGCCGCATCATATTGACCGTCCGCGACCACTTCCGGGGTTCCGGCCTGGGAATACCAGAGCATGAATTGCGACAGGTCGCGACCCGAGGCTTCGGCGAAGCAGCGCACGAACTGCTCGACCGTCGCCGCTTCGCCGTCGTGGCGATCGAAATACAGGTCCATGCCGCGGCGGAAATCTTCGGCGCCCAGCAGCACGCGCAGCATGCGCACGACTTCCGCGCCCTTCTCGTAGACCGTGGTCGTGTAGAAGTTGTTGATCTCGTGATAGAGTTCCGGCCGCACCGGATGGGCGAGGGGGCCGGCGTCCTCCACGAATTGATGTGCTCGCAGATTGCGCACGTCGCCGATCCGCTCGACCGCGCGCGAGCGCATGTCGGCGGTGAATTCCTGATCGCGATAGACCGTCAGGCCTTCCTTCAGGCAGAGCTGGAACCAGTCGCGGCAGGTGATGCGGTTGCCAGTCCAGTTGTGGAAATATTCGTGCGCGATGATCGCCTCGATCGCGGCGTAGTCACCGTCGACCGCGGTCTCGGGCGTCGCCAGGACATAGCGGTCGTTGAAGACGTTGAGTCCCTTGTTCTCCATCGCCCCCATGTTGAAGTCGGAGACCGCGACGATCATGAAGATGTCGAGGTCGTATTCGCGGCCGAAGACCTCCTCGTCCCAGCGCATGGAGCGCTTCAGCGCGTCCATCGCATAGCCGCAGCGATCCTCCTTGCCGGGCTCGACATAGATCCGCAGCGTGACCAGCCGCTCCGACATGGTTACGAACACATCCTCGACGGAGGCCAGCGTTCCGCCCACCATCGCGAACAGATAGGACGGCTTCGGGAACGGGTCGTGCCAGACCGCGTAGTGGCGGCCGCCCGGCAGATCGCCGCTTTCGACGAGGTTGCCGTTGGCGAGCAGCACCGGCGCCTCCGCCTTGTCGGCTTCGATGCGCGTTGTGTAGACCGCCATCACGTCGGGGCGGTCGGGGAAATAGGTGATGCGGCGGAAGCCTTCCGCCTCGCATTGCGTGCAATAGGTGTTGTTCGAGCGGTACAGGCCCATCAACTGCGTGTTGGCTGACGGGTCGATGACGGTTTCGAGCGTCAGCGTGAACGGACGTTGCGGCGGCTGCGCGATGGTGAGGCGGTCGGGCGTCGCGGTGAAGTCGGCGTCCGGCAGCGGCACACCATCGACCAGCACCGAGGAGAGCGTCAGACCGTCCCCGTCAAGGACCAGCGGTGCGGCGGGGCTTGCCGGGTTGGGATGCAGACGCAACGCCGCCTTCACCCGGCTTGCAGTCGGATGCAGCGAGACGTCGAGATTGACCTCGTCAACCAGCCAGTCCGGCTGGCGATAATCCTGAAGGCGGACGGGACGGGCCTGCTCGGTGCGCATGGACAGGGCATTTCCTTCGATCAGATGAAAATCGGGACCGTTTTCACGACGGTCGTCCTGACGTGCATATCCGGATTTTCTGTGACCTGATAGAAGGAGTGTCAGCCGGCGAACGCCGGACAATAAAATTCGGGAGGCGTTTATGTCGAAGATTTGGCAGGCCGTGCTTGCCGCAGCCGCTCTTGCGGTGGCCGGGAGCAGCGCACTGGCGCAGCAGCCCTATCCGAGCCAGGTGGTGCGAATTGTCGTGCCGTTCTCGCCTGGCAGCGCGACCGATCTGCTGGCGCGGGCGATTGCGGACAAGCTCGGCGAAAAATGGAAGCAGCAGGTCATCGTCGAGAACCGGCCGGGGATCGCCGGAACCACGTCGGTCGCGAAAAGCCCGGCCGATGGCTACACCCTGATGCTGACATCGAACGGGCATACGGTGGCCGGCGTTCTCAACAAGGCCCTGCAATTCGATCCGGTGAAGGATTTTGCGGGCATCACGCCGGTTGCCTCGGTGCCGCTGGTGCTGATCGTCAATCCGGAACTGCCGACGAAGACGCTCAAGGAATTCATCGACCACGCCAAGGCCAAGCCGGGCTCGCTGAATTTCGCTTCGCCCGGTCTCGGTTCGACCACCTTCATCGCCGGTGCGCTGTTCAAGGATGCGGCGAAGCTCGACCTCGTCCACGTGCCGTTCAAGGGCGCGCCCGAAGCCAACATGAGCGTGGTGCGCGGCGACTCGCACATGTATTTCACACCGGCCAGTACGGCGGTCGAACTCGTGCAGTCGGGCAAGGTGCGTGCGCTCGGTGTCGCCACCGACCAGCGCGTGCCGTCGATGCCGGACGTGCCGACGCTCAAGGAAGCCGGGCTGCCGAACTTCAGCTACGAGTCCTGGTTCGGCCTGATGGCGCCGGCCGGCACGCCGGCTGCGATCATCGACAAGGTCAACAAGGATACGATCGAGGCGCTGCAGGACAAGGCGATGCAGGAACGCATGGCCAAACAGGGCGGCGTGGTGGTGGTCACCTCTAGCCCCAAGCAGTTCGACGAGACCATCAAGTCGGATACCGCGCGCTTTACCAAGATGTTCCAGGACGCCGGGCTCGCCGCCAAGTAGTCGAGCGTAGCTGCCGTATCTGTCTCCGAAGCGCCGGGCCGCAAACGCGGTCCGGCGTTTCTCGTTTTGGGGATGAGATGGCCAACTGTTGCGGCGGGGACGCTCATCGCGGTCTGGTCCGGGCGAGCACCCCACTGTCAGCGCTCAACGGTCCAGCAGGAAATCGGCAATGGAACCTTGCCGCTCGTCAATTTGAGCGTCATCCGCGCCAATGGCCTGACC
>JAEWHY010000314.1 GCA_023387555.1 Pseudomonadota bacterium | reverse complement strand
CACCATCGTCTGGGGCGGCGCCCCGATGTATGTCGAGGATACGCTGCGGGCGCTGGACCGGTTCGGCCCGCGTTTCGCGCAGATCTACGGGCAGGGCGAAAGCCCGATGACCATCACCGTCCTGCCGAAGAGCGACATTGCCGACCAGCGCCATCCGCGCTGGCGCGATCGGCTGCAGTCGGCCGGCCGTGCCTTCTCGAGCATCGCGCTCGCGATCAAGAACGAGCGCGGCCTTGCGTTTCCGCAGGGCGAGCCCGGCGAAGTCCTCTGCCGCGGCGAGACGGTGATGACGGGATACTGGCAGAACGAGGAAGCGACGACCGCGACGCTACGCGACGGCTTCCTGCATACCGGGGACGTCGGCGTGGTCGATGCCGAGGGGTATCTGTATCTGAAGGACCGCTCCAAGGACCTGATCATTTCCGGCGGCGCCAATGTCTACCCGCGCGAGGTTGAGGAGGTGCTGCTGCGCCACCCCGGTGTGCGCGAGGTGTCCGTCATCGGGCGGCCGGACCGCGAGTGGGGCGAGGTCGTGGTGGCCTACGTCGTCGGCGAGGCCGATCGCGCCGATCTCGACACGCTTTGCCTCAACGCCATCGCGCGCTTCAAGCGGCCGCGGGACTATGTGTTCATCGGCGCGCTGCCGAAAAACAATTACGGCAAGGTGCTCAAGACCGAGCTGCGGCAGCGGGATGCGGGCCGTGCGGGAGCGGTGCCGGGCCCCGTTGCTGAAAGCGCCGGGGCGGGCGCAGGCGCGGAGACGGCTGGTCCGTCGCCAAAGCCGCAGGACTAGGCCTGCATCGCTTCCATCCGTTCGCTTGAGGACTATCTTGAGCCGATGACAAGTCCGCCGCTCGCCCCCGACAAGCCCTGCCCGATCTGCGGCAAGCCATCGCTCGACAGGTTCCGGCCGTTCTGTTCGCGCCGCTGTGGCGATATCGACCTGCACCGCTGGCTGAGCGGGACCTACGCGATCCCGGTTCGGGAGACCGACGACGACCCCGAACGCCCGCGGCCCCGGGACAGCGAGGCCGAGGAATAGCCGGCCATCCCCTGCGCGCATTTTCTGTTCGAGCATCGGGCGAAATGCGGTGGACACGCCGGGACTCGGCCATTATAAGGCGGCGCTCTGTCCAAGTCCCCGTCCGGGGATCCGGCGCCCAGGTAGCTCAGTTGGTAGAGCATGCGACTGAAAATCGCAGTGTCGGTGGTTCGATCCCGCCCCTGGGCACCATTGTTCTCTGGTTCCGCTCTGTCTGTATCCACGCGCGTCCGCTGATCGGACAGCACCTCCGCTGAAGCGCAGGGCTGGCCTCGCTTGCCATCCTCAATCGGCATCGGCGATGCGTGCAGGCGACGACATTCACATCATCACATTCCTTCGCATGACCTTCCGCGGTGCATCGCGCAGGCGCACAATTCTAATCAAAAGTGTTGCGCAAACCGGTTTCGCGCCTAAGAGGCAGTCTCGCTGAGCAACGCACGTCTCGGAGCCCGCTCGCGCATCAGCGAAGTGGGCAGCGCGCTTGACGGCTAAATTTTCGCAAGGTCAATGGTGGGCTTGAAGATCGATGTTGTGACGCTGACGAAGACGCCGGCGCGCATGCCGGCGTTTCGCCGATTGGCGCGTCCCGCGGAGTAAACCTGAACGATTGAGGCGAGTGCTTTGAATAATCAATGGAACGGACGTCGGGAAGATTTTCGGCTGCTCACCGGCCAGGGAAAATACACCGCCGACTGGAATTTGCCCGGACAGCTCCACGGTTGGTTTCTCCGCAGTGATCGCGCGCACGCCAAGATTGTGTCCGTTGACACGGAAGCGGCGCTTGCCGTTCCCGGTGTGGTCAAGATCCTGACCGGACAGGACATTGCGAGCGAGAACTTCAAGTCACCGCCCGTGATGGCGCCGTTCAAAAGCAAGGACGGCACGCCGTTTCAGGCGCCCTTCCGTCCCATGCTGGCGACGGACCGCGTGCGCTTCGTCGGCGAACCCGTTGCTCTGGTGATTGCGGAGACCGAGGCTGCCGCGCAGGAAGCGGCGGAGCAGATCTTCGTCGAATACGATGACCTCGAGCCGGTGGTGTCGGCCGAAGCGGCCATCAAGGAAGGCGCGCCACAGCTCTATCCGCAGATCGCCGGCAATCTGGGCGCCGATTATGAATACGGCGCGCTGGACGCAACCGAAGCCGCCTTCGCGACAGCCCCTCACGTCGTGCGGGTGAAACTGCATGCGCAGCGTCTGGCCGGCAATCCGATGGAGCCGAAGTCGTGTCTTGCCTCGTACGATCCTGCGGCGGATGCGTTCGATATCTATCTCCCGACGCAGGGCATGGGCGAGATGAAGGTCGGCTTCAACAGCATCACGGGCGTTTCGCCTGAGAAGCTGCGCATCCATGCGAAGGATGTCGGCGGGGCCTTTGGCGTGCGTAACGAGATCTATCCCGAGTTCGGCGCGCTGTTTGCCGCGACCCGGCTGCTCGGAAGGCCCGTGAAATGGGTCGGGTCACGCACCGAAACGATCATGAGCGATCATCATGGCCGTGGCGCGACGCTGAGCGGTGCCCTGGCCTTCGACAAGGACGGAAAATTCCTCGCCGTCCGGTTCGAATGGCTGCTCGACATGGGCGCCTATGCGTCGAATGCCGGCGCCTTCGTCAACACCATGGCGGCGCCGACGCAGTCCGCGATCGGTACCTACACGATCCCACATGTGTACGGCCTGCACCGCCTGATCTTCACCAACACGACGCCGACGACCGCGTATCGCGGCGCTGCGCGTCCGAACGTCACCTATCTCGTCGAGCGCCTGGTCGACGAGGCGGCGCGCGTCAGCGGCATCGACCGGGTCGAGATCCGGCGGCGCAATCTGATTGCGGCCGACCAATTCCCCTACAAGACCCCGACCGGTTCGATCTACGACAGTGGCAACCCGGCCGCTCTCCTTGAAAAGGCGCTGGAGGTTGCGGATTGGGCCGGCTTCGAAACGCGCCGTGCTGAGGCCCGCAAGGCCGGCAAGCTGCGCGGCATTGGCTGTTCGGTGTTCTTCGAACCGTCCGGCGGCGGAATGCACGAGGAGATCGCGATCAAGCTCGATGCGGACGCGAACTTCGATCTGTTCACGG
>JAEWHY010000313.1 GCA_023387555.1 Pseudomonadota bacterium | reverse complement strand
TGCCCGGTTGTGGCCGCGGCGTGACGCCTCCCACCTCGACGAAGCCGAAGCCGAGCCGCAGCAGCGCGTCCGGAACCTCGGCGTTCTTATCGAAGCCGGCGGCGAGCCCGACCGGATTGGGAAAGGTAAGCCCGAAGGCACGGACCTGAAGGCGCGGATCATCCGGCGGCGCGCTGGGCGTCGGCGCCCATTGCAGGGCACGAAGCGCAATCCGATGGGCCTCTTCGGGGTCGAAACGATACAGAATCGGGCGCGCCAGGCGCTCCAGGAAGGCGATCACGCCGGAAAAACTCCCAATTTCACGCGGCGCGACCCTAACCATCGCATCCGCCTCGTACAAGAAACCCTATTGCAGGGCTGGACAGCGTCCGCAAACGGGACTAATTCCTAGACACGGTAGGATCAAAATCTCACCGGTTTCCGCAGCGCATGGGGCAGCCATGCTGACGCACGCACAGATATGGACCGCCATCGACCGGCTCGCAGCGCGCGCCGGGCTTTCGGCATCTGGCCTCGCCAAGAAGGCCGGACTCGATCCCACGACCTTCAACAAGTCAAAGCGCATCACGCCGGACGGCCGCGCGCGCTGGCCCTCAACCGAATCGGTCGCCAAATCGCTGTCCGCGACCGATACCAGCGTCGAGACCTTCATTGCGCTGATCTCGGAGTCCCCGCGCCCGATCACCCAGGCCGTACCGCTGATCGGTTTCGCCGAGGCCGGCTCGCGCGGCTATTTCGACGACGGCGGCTTCCCGGTCGGCAAGGGCTGGGACGAAATCGCTTTTCCCTCGGTCAACGACGAACACGCCTACGCGCTGGAGATTTCCGGCAACTCGATGGAACCGGCGTTCCGCAAGGGCGACATCATCGTGGTGTCGCCGGCCGCGCCGGTCCGCCGCGGCGACCGCGTCGTGGTCAAGACCAAGGACGGCGAGGTGATGGTCAAGCAGCTCGCCCGCAAAACCGCCAAGACCATCGAGCTGCATTCGCTCAATCCGGACCATCCGGCGCGCACACTGGCGATGTCGGATGTACTCTGGATCGCGCGCATCATGTGGGCGAGCCAGTAGCATCTGGTCATTCCGGGGCGCGCGCAAAGCGGGCGAGCCCCGAATCCATAACCAGCACCGCGACCATGGATTCCGGGCCCGCGCCTTCGGCGCGTCCCGGAATGACAGTTACGCGCTCCGGGCCAGCGCGCCGTCGATCATGTCGACCGTGTTCTTCAGGCCGTAGGCCGCGACGAACGAGCCGAAGCGCGGGCCTTTCTCCTGCCCGAGCAGCACCTGGTAGAGCATGTTGAACCAGTCGAGCGAAACGCCGGGCTTGCCATCCTTCGCCTTCTTCTTCTCGTCGAGGAACGGCTCGCGACGCCCGATCTCATAGACCAGGTCCTGAATGCCTTCGGGCGTCGAATCGACCGGCATGTTCGAGAGCGCATCGCGCAAGTCCATGAGTGCAGCGCGCTCCTGATCGGTCGGCTCGCGGAATTTCTTCGAAGGCAGCACGAAGTCGCGATAGTAATTCAGCGCGTAGCCGACCAGCGCATTCAGCCTCGGATGCGTCTGCGGACTCACGCCCGGCCGGTAGCGCGCGATGAATCCCCACAGCGTCTCGGCATTCTCCGCATTGGATGCGGTGACGAGGCTGAGCAGCATCGCGAACGGGATCGGAATGTCCGGCGAAGGCGGATTGCCGGAATGGATGTGCCAGACCGGGTTCGACAGCTTCTGCTTCTCGTCCTGGCGCTGATAGCCGTCGAGGAACTGCAGATATTCGTCGACGTTGCGCGGGATCACGTCGAAGTACAGCCGCTTCGCCGCTTTCGGCTCGCGATACATGAACAGCGACAGCGATTCCGGCGAGGCGTAGCGCAGCCATTCGTCGATGGTCAGGCCGTTGCCCTTGGACTTCGAGATCTTCTGCCCCTTCTCGTCGAGGAACAGTTCATAGTTGAAGCCTTCCGGCGGCGTGCCGCCGATCGCGCGGTTGATCTCGCCGGACAGCTTCACCGAGTCGATCAGATCCTTGCCGGCCATCTCGTAATCGACGCCGAGCGCATACCAGCGCATCGCCCAGTCCGGCTTCCATTGCAGCTTGCAGCGGCCGCCGGTCACCGGCGTCGTGATGCTTTCCTTCGTGTCGGGATCTTCATAGGTGATGGTGCCAGCCGCGGCATCATGCGCGGTCACCGGCACCTGCAACACGATGCCGGTGCGTTCGGAAATCGGCAGGAACGGCGAATAGGTCTGCGCCCGCTCCTCGCGCAGCGACGGCAGCATGATCGCCATCACCTTGTCGTAGTTCGCCAGCACCTGCAGCAGCGCCTTGTCGAAGCGGCCCGAGGTGTAGCATTCAGTCGCCGAGTAGAACTCGTAATCGAAACCGAAGGTGTCGAGGAAGGCCCGTAGCCGCGCGTTGTTATGCGCGCCGAAGCTCGGATGGGTACCGAACGGATCCCGCACCTTGGTCAGCGGCTTGCCGAGATCCTGCGCCAGCATCTCGCCGTTCGGCACATTATCCGGAACTTTCCGCAGTCCGTCCATGTCGTCGGAGAAGGCGATCAGGCGGGTCTTGATCTTGTCGTCGGTCAGCACGCGGAAGGCGTGGCGCACCATGGTCGTGCGCGCCACTTCGCCGAAGGTGCCGATGTGCGGCAGACCCGACGGACCGTAACCGGTCGAGAAGATCACCTCGTCCTTCGGCTTCTTCTTCAGGCGGGCGACGATCTTGCGCGCCTCCTCGAACGGCCAGGCGCCGGATTGCTCGGCGAGCGCACGCAGATTTGCAGCTTCAGTCACAGACATATCGTTTCCAGTTAAAACGGGCTGACCGGGAAGTAACGCAGCCACAGATCGGTGAAGCGTCCCTTTTCCCAGAGCCTGAACAGCGCATAATTCAGGGCCTGACGCACGGTGTCATTCCCCTTCTTGACGGCGATGCCGACGCCCTCTCCGAAATAGCGGCTTTCGAAGAACGGGCCACCGGCAAAGGCGCAGCAGCCTTCCGAATCCGTGCCGTTGATCCAGAACGACAATGCAATGCCGTCACCGAAGGCATAGTCCACCTCACCGCGGCGCAGCGCATCGCGTGCGGCGTCCGCGGTCAGATAGGCGACCGGTTGGGCTTCGGTGAATAGGGACTTCAAAAAGGCCTCGTGTGCCGAGCCGCCGACCACCGCGACCTTCTTGCCTTCTAGCTGCTCCGGCTTGAGCACCGGCGTCGCGACCGCCTTCAGCGCCGCGAAGCGCGCCGGCACGCGGTAATAGGGATCGGTAAAATCCATCACCTTGCGACTCTCGGCATTGACCGCGAGCGAGGCGATCACGGCTTCTCCGCGATTCTCGTTCAAGGCCGGAACCAGCGTGTCGAACCGGCGCATCTGGATCGTACAGGTGACCTTCAGTTCCTCGCAGATCATTCGCGCGAGATCGACATTGAAGCCAATCGGATGGCCGTCCTGATTGGCATAATTGAAGGGCGGATAATCCGTCTCGGTCATGAAGCGGATCTGCGACAGGCGCGACAGGTCAGGCCGTTCCGGACGCCGCTTCGGATCCCAGAAGCCCGGATAGGGCGAAGGCGCCGGCGCGATCTCGCGCGGCGGCGGCAGATGCGGCTGCGCCGTTGCCGGTCCGGCCGTCAGCACCACGAGCGCCGCCGAAAACGCGAGCGCAAGCAGGGCATGCATCTTCTGGTGGCAATGCACGTGGGAAATAGGCAATACTCGTATCCGTTGTCGTTCGGTCGAATTTCGCGTTTCTAGACCAAAGTGACGTCGTCGTTAGCGTAGCAATTGTCCGGTCGTGGGGCGGCCATGCGGCCCGAGTTCCATGCCGAGCTTTTTAGCCGGCCTGCGTGCGATATGTCTTACGGTCCGCGGCCGGGTTCAAGGCCCGAATCCGAGAGCGCACGGATTCCTAGAGTTCTGGTTCCTGGCCTGCTGGCGCCCTGCCCGGAGATCGACTGCGTCCGGCATCTGCTGCCGCCGGCCGAGATCGCGGCAGCCGAACTGCGGGCCGCCGAGACCCGCACCGGCGCCGACCGGGTGCTGGTGACGGACGGGGTGCTGGCCGATCGCGACTACGTGCAGGCTCTGGCGGGTTACTACGGTCTGCTGGTTGAGACGCTGCGGACGACTCCGCGGTCCGCATGCCCGGTAAGCGACAGCGATCTGATCGCCGGACTGGCCAGCGGCATCATTCCAATTCGATGGGGCGAGGACCTGATCTGGGTCGTGGCGCCCTGGCACCTGTCGGCCCGTCTCCTGGTCGGAATGCTGGAACGCCATCCGGAGATTCGATCGCGGCTCCGCGTCACGACGATGGAGGACATGCGCGGCTTCGTGCATCGCGAGGCCGAAGTCGCAGTCGCGTGCCGAGCTGCGTTCGACATGCGCGCGCAGCGGCCGAGTCTGTCGGCCGGATCGCTCCGCAGCCGCATCCCGCTCAGATGGTGCACCGCCGGCATGGCTTTGGTCGCCGGCCTGTTCGCACTTCAGTCGCCCGTGACCATCGCCATCGACATCGCGCTGGCCTTGATCTTTCTCGGCTGGAGCGGACTGCGGGTCGCAGCGATGCTGCTCTCCTTCGCGCCAGCTCGCCAGCAGGTTCGGCGGCCGGACGACATGCTGCCACTCTATTCTATCGTGGTGGCAATCTACAAAGAGGCCGAGTCGGTTCCGGGACTGATCGCCGCCTTGTCGCGGTTCGACTATCCAAAGGAACGGCTCGACATCAAGCTGGTCGTCGAAGCCGACGACATCGACACACGGCGCGCGCTGGACCTGATGCAGCTTTCCCCGCCGTTCGAAATCGTAATCGCGCCAGCGGCGGGTCCACGCACCAAGCCCAAAGCCCTCAACGCGGCCCTGCCCTTTGCTCGGGGCCGTTATGTTGCGGTGTTCGACGCCGAGGACAGGCCGGAGCCAAGACAATTGCGTGTCGCGCTCGCGGCCTTCGAACGCGGCGACCCCGGTCTTGCCTGCGTGCAGGCCCGGCTCACCATCGACAATACCGCCGACAACTGGCTCACGCGCCTGTTCACCGCCGAATATGCCGGGCTCTTCGACGTGTTTCTGCCCGGCCTTGCCGCATGGCGCATGCCGCTGCCGCTCGGCGGCACCTCCAATCACTTCCACACGCCGACACTGCGCGCGCTCGGCGGCTGGGACCCCTACAACGTCACGGAAGATGCCGACCTCGGCATTCGCCTGGCGCGCGCGGGCTATCACACCACGATCGTTCAATCGTCGACTTACGAGGAAGCGCCCGCCCGCATCATGCCCTGGATCAAGCAGCGCACGCGCTGGTTCAAGGGCTATCTGCAGACCTGGGCGGTTCACATGCGGGCACCCCGCAAGCTCTGGCGCGAGCTTGGGCCCGCAGGCTTCATGGTCTTCCAGCTCGTGATCGGGGGCGCCGTCCTTGCCGCGATGGTGCATGGCGTCTTCGCGGGCGTGCTGCTCTGGCAAGTAGGGTCAGGGCTGCTGCTTTCGGGCAAGGAAAGCGTCTTCGAGCACGCCTTCGCGGGCCTCTACTTCGTGACGCTGACCATCGGGTACCTGATGTCCGCAGTGCTCGGGTTCATTGGCCTGTGGCGACGCAAACTGACTGGAAGCGCACCTTACCTGCTGCTGCTGCCGCTCTACTGGTTGCTGCTGTCGCTTGCCGCCTGGCGCGCGGTCTTCCAGCTCATTCGCGCACCCTATCACTGGGAGAAGACGGATCACGGGCTCGCGCGCACCTCGCGGCAGGCGGCGGCAACGGATTTGCCGATTCCGTCGCAGTGACCAGATCAAAGGCCGATGGTGGTCTCCAGCCAGCCGATGACCGGACGGCTGCCCAGAAAGTCGATGACGGCGGCTTCGGCGCTATCTGGCCGCTCCTTGCCGATCAATGCAAGAGCGACAATCGCGTCGCATCGATCGTGGAATGCCAACGTGATCGCCGAATGTCCGACGCGCGCCGGCTCAGTCACGGAATAGTTTCGACTCAAGCCCTTCATCCAGGCGACGCCGATCGCCTTGCCCGGACCGAGAGGCTCCAGCTTCTGCCCCAGCAGCGGAAGATCGCCGAGGCGTTCGAGCTCTGCATCGTCGCTGACGCCGGCCATGCAATTGCAGAACCCGACCTTCGGCCGCACGTAGACATCGATCTCAGCGCCGCAATCCGCCGAATTGCAGCGAAAGGCCTTGCCGCGGCCCCAGATGTCGGGCGCGAACGGCCAGCTCACTTCAGTCCATGTGGGCTGGCCGTTCGATGACACGGCCTTCTTGCCATAGACGGCAACACTCCACGCCAGCGCTGCGAACATCACGCCTGTCGCGAACGCGATCATCGCAGCCGGAAGGATGCCGCGCCGGTTCATGACGAGCCGTCTACTGCTTGTTGGCCTCGATGAATTTCCGGGCCGCGGCGATTTCCGGGCGCTCCGCTTCGGCATCCGACGTCAGCGCAATCAGCCTTTGATAGTTGTCCTTCGCCTTCGCCGTATCGCCCAGTTTATCGGCCGCCTGCGCGGCACCTGCGTAACCATGGAACCGGTTCGGCTCCTTTGCCTTGGTCAGTTCGAATGCGGCGAGAGCCTCGTTCGGCCGGCCGCGTTCGAGCAACATGACGCCGTAGAGCTCGCGCGCGGGAGCAAGAGGCCCCGGCGTGACCGCATGCTTCTCGGTTTTATCCTCCCCATCCGCAGCCGCCTTCATCGCGCTGAGGGCCTCTTCATGCTTGCCTTCGGCGGCGAGCACCCAGGCCGCAGCGATCTGGCGCTGGATGTCTACGATCTCCGACCAATAGGCGTCCTTGGCCTGACGCAATTGATCTCTCAACTCGGCCAGCTTCTGGACATCCGCGGATGCGGCACTCACATCGCCACTGCGCGCGGCGCCCAGTGCCCGGGCGAAATGAGTGATCGCCATGGTCTGCGGGAACTTGCTCGGACGGACCTGCAGTTGCGCCGCGCCCTTCCAGTCTGACCGCTCCACCATGTAGCGAGCAGACGACGCCGCCAATGCGAACTGGCTCGGGAACGCTCCGTCTCCGACGTTCTTTGTCGCCGCCATGTCGTCCATGACCGCGCGGGCGCTCTTGTCCTGCCCGAGTTGCAGGTGAGCGTAGACCATATAGTCCTGCCCGTGCAGTTGATTGGCGGCTTCCTTGTCCGCGCGCGCCGCCTTGGCCGACGCATCGTTGGAGGCAATCGACTCCTTCCAGTAGCCTACGCGTGTGTAGATGTGCGACGGCATGTGCTGGGCATGAGGCGCCGCGGGAGCGATCTTCGCGTATCGCTGAGCGGCTTCAAGACCTTTGTGCGCGGTCTCGGGATAATCGTACAGATGGATCAGATAATGCGTGACGCCGGGATGCAGCGGCAATCGCTTGGATATCGGTTCGAGCAGCGCGGCGCCCTTGGTTTGCTGGGCGTAGGACTTGTCGGACGGTGAAGCCGACGCATTCAGCGTGATGGCATACGCGATCTGCGCTTCATCATCCTTCGGGTATTTGGTTGCGAGTCCTTCCATCGCCTTGAGGAACGCGCCGATACGTTCGCGGTGCGACAGCTTGTCGTGATCGACATACATCAGCGCAAGCGCATCGATGTAATCGCGCTCTCGCTCCGTCCTGGCATTGAGCGCCTTCGCACGCTGGATGGCGGCAAGTCCAGGAGCGAGATTGGCCGCCGGAATGGCAATGTGGGGGTTGTTCACATAGGTCAGCGCGATGCCCCACTCCGCAATCGCACAAGTGGGATCGGCTTTCAGCGCCTCTTCGAACACTTCCTTGGCCTGATCGTACCAGAACGAATGCTGGTAGCGCATCGCCCTGTTGAAGCGGCGCTGTGCGATGTCGTTGCAGGATGTCTCGAAATTAACGACGCCAAACTGCTGATCGAGAACTTCCTGGGCCGTGGCGAATTGCGGCGCACCGGCCGCAATGGTGAGGCTCAGGGTCGCGACGTGCAAATGCTTCTGCATGGCTGACACTCCGCTTGCTGAGGCTGCTGCTACGTCGACTATATGCCTCCGTGCCGCGGTCCAGCAAAACGCGGATATTTGATCAAGCCGCCAATTTTGTTGACCAAACGTCTGGATTGGAACTGCGCCTGCACGCGCGTCCGAACGCCGCTCTAAAAATACCGCTTCAGCTCCGCCGCGGCATCTTCCGGCTTGCGCTTCATGTTGAAGGGCGCGACGAAGCGGCCCTCCTTGTCCATCAGATAAACCAGCGCGGTGTGATCCATGGTGTAACCGCCGCCGTCGAGCGGTACTTTTTTCGAATAGACGCGATAGGCCTTCTCCATCGCGGCGACGGCGGCCGGGTCTCCGGTGAGGCCGCGCAAATGCGGATCGAAGCTCGACAGATATTCCTTGAGGATCTCCGGCGTATCACGCTCCGGATCGACCGTCACGAAAAACGCGGACACGCGGTCACCGTCGCGGCCGAGCGACTTGTAGACCTGCGTCATGTCAAACAGCGCCGTCGGGCAAACGTCCGGGCAATGCGTGAAGCCGAAAAAGATCAGCGACGGTTTGCCCTTGAGGTCGTCCTGAGTCACCACCGCGCCGTTCTGATCGACCAGTTGGAACGGCCCTCCGATCGCCGACGGCGCGGGAATGGGGGCCGGCAGCCGGCCGACGAACATGAAGATCGCGACGGAAAAGATCGCGAGCCCCGCAACGAAGGCGGCCAACAGGGTGACGATTCGGCTGGTCTGATGGGTCATCGGGACGTCATGGATCAATCAGAAGCAGGCGGCGATGCCCGCGCGAAGAATTTCGAAAAACACTGCGGTCCCGTAATAGAACCAGAGCGCGCAGGCCGCCGCCACCAGCGCGCCAAACACCAGCCCCGCTGCCGCGAGCGGCCAAGACATGCGACGTGACGCCGCGGTCGGAAGCGTGTCGGACATGACAGCCAGATAGGCGCGGTTGGCGCTTCGATCAACTCTCTTTGTCGCGGTGCCCTGGAACCAATGTCTGCCGCCGTGCGTCATTTGGACCGCCCCGCCCCCTGCCGTAGAGCCCCGCCCGCATGGATTATCTGTTTGCACTGGCCGCCGACCCGACCGCCTGGGCCGCGCTTCTGGCCCTGATCGCCATGGAAGTCGTGCTCGGGATCGACAATCTGATCTTCATCGCGATCCTGACCAACAAGCTGCCCGCCGAGCACCAGCACAAGGCCCGGGTGATCGGCATCGGGCTTGCCCTCATCATGCGTCTTGCGCTGCTCGGCACCGTCGCCATCATTGTCCAGCTCAAGGCGCCGCTGTTCGAGGTGGCCGGCCACGCCTTTTCCTGGCGCGATCTCATCCTGATCGCCGGCGGCCTGTTCCTCGTCTGGAAGGCCACCCGGGAAATCCACCACAACGTCGATCCCGATCCCGGACCGGACCTGTTCGATTCGCGGGCCGCGCAGCTCGGCTTCGCATCCGCGATCACGCAGATCATCCTGCTTGATCTGGTGTTCTCGGTCGACAGCATCATCACCGCGGTCGGCATGACCGACGATATTCCGATCATGGTGATCGCCGTCTGCGTCGCCGTGCTCACCATGCTGGTCGCGGCAACGCCGCTGTCGAACTTTGTCAGCCGCAATCCCACCGTGGTGATGCTGGCGCTCGGCTTCCTGCTCATGATTGGCATGGCGCTGATCGCGGAAGGCTTCGGCGCGAAGATCCCGAAAGGCTATATCTACGCGGCGATGGCGTTCTCGGCCTTCATCGAACTCCTGAACATCCTGGCGCGGCGCGCACGCAAAGCCGCGCGGCAGCCGGCGCAGCCGCAATCGCCTCGCGCCGGGCAGACCTGAAGTGAAGGAAAGCGCGACAGCGCACCGGGCGCGTTATCGCAACGCAACCGTCAATGCCGGCGCGGGTTGGCTTCGCCGCCGCCGCCCTCGGACTGATCGGTGGTCTTCTCCAGGACGATGTGTCCGAGGTTTGCGATCACATCGGCGAGCAACGCCGCCCGGTCCTGCGGGTCCGCCATGACCACGAGATCCGCCAGCACTTCCGTGACTTTGGCCGCGATTGCCCCGAGGTCGGCGCCCTCGCGGACGAGTTCCGGTTCAAGCAGGTCATGGATATCGCAATGCAGGCAGTCAGACACGTCACCTCTCCTCACGCCGAACGGCGGATTCGGCACTATACGCCGGTATTTCCGCCGTGACGAATATCGGCAGGCTCTGGTGAATACCACCGGGCGGCTCTGCACGGCTTGTGTACGGGGAGCCGCATTTCACCGGAACAAGGGCCGTTGCCCGCGCTTGTTCTCCGCGAACCGGAGAACACGTCATGACCTACGATCCTGACCGCGACATGCGCGCTCCCGGCGAGATCAATCCGAACCGGCGTCCCTACGATCGCGCCGGCGCGGGCGTCAGCGCCTTCCTGATGATCGGCCTGATCGCGGCGTTCCTGGCGGTCGGCTTCTGGCTTTCCATGACGAAGGGCAGCACGGTCATAACGGACAGGGAGGCTGGCGCGGAGCGCAGCACCACCGGCGCCGCTTCGCAGGACCGTCCGGAGGACACGGCGCGGACCGCGCCGTCGCAGCCGCGTCAGTGAATGCCCGGGGCGCGTCGGCCCAGAGGTCCGTGGGTCAGTCCGGCTCCGCGGAACCGGAAAGCTCCGCCAAAGTTGCGGTTCAGCGAATGCGAGAGAAACCGATGGCTGTCAAACCAGACCCGCAAAAGCAACCAGAGGATCAGCCGCCGCTGCCGGGCGAGGTCGAGCGCGAGCGAGCAGACATCAGCGTCGTGTCCGTGCTCGTCGGGATCGCGCTGCTCGTTGCGGTGGGAATGTGGTACTACGCCAAGGACCGGGAAATGGTGTCGGGCGACGGAACGACCGTGAAGCAGACCACCGGCTCAGGCACCCCCCGGCAATAAGGGGCGGCGCGAATCAACCATTAGATCGGGAGAAGCGGCTGGAGCGGGCGAAGGGAATCGAACCCTCGTATGCAGCTTGGGAAGCTGCCGTTCTACCATTGAACTACGCCCGCGCGCGGCTGGACCATAACCAAACGAAGGGCATGGCCGCAAGCGTGATGCTCACGGCAAGCCGGGCGCCAGCAGGACAAGGCCCGAGAACAACAGCAGCATCAGGATCACACGGCGAAATCCCGCCTCGTCCAGCCGCCCGTAGAGACGCACACCGACCCAGATGCCGGCGGCAACCGGGACAAGGCCGAGCCCGAACAGCGTCAGAACGTCCCGCGTAATCGCCTGGTCGACGCCGAGCCCGACGGCGGTCAGCGCGAATGCCGCCAGAATCACCGGCTGAAAAATCGCACGCTGGGCATGCCTTGGCACGCCCGTGAGCTGGCACCAGATCACGATGATCGGACCGGCCAATCCGGTCATGCCGCCGAGGATGCCGTTGGCGAGACCGATCACACCGTCGGCCGGAGGGCTGGCCCGAAGCGGAGGCAGCCGCGGCTGCCACATGCCATAGAGGCTGTAGGATACCAGCAGGACACCGACGGCACGGCGCACATGCGCCGGGTCGAGGTGCGACAGCAGCACGATTCCCAGCGGTACGCCGACCGCCCCGCCGATAATCAGGGGAATCACGCGGCGCAGATCCACCGCGCGCCGGAAGGTCCAGACCCCGTGCGCCTGCACGAAGAAGCCGTATCCCACGATCAAGGCCGTGGTCTGGGCCGGCGTCAGGATGTGCAGCCAGACGCCCGAAACGACGAGCCCCATGGCAAATCCCGCAAGCCCCGTGGTGATTCCGCCGACAAAGGCCGACAGCAGGAAAAGCGCCAGTGCCGGTGTATCGAGCGGCAGCATGACACGATCCTCAACCAGGCGGCGCGATGGAGGACCGGGGCGGCATCAGCTCTTGAAATGCTTCGACAGTTTCAGGCCTTGCGCCTGATAATTCGAGCCGATGCCCTGACCATAGAGTGTGTCCGGCCGCGCCATCATGGTCTCGTAGACCAGCCGGCCGACGATCTGGCCGTGTTCCAGAATGAAGGGCACCTCGCGCGAACGCACTTCGAGCACCGCGCGCGCGCCGCGCCCGCCGGCGCCGGCATAGCCGAAACCCGGATCGAAAAAGCCGGCGTAGTGCACGCGGAATTCCCCGACCAGCGGATCGAAGGGCACCATTTCCGCGGCGTATTCCGGCGGGACCTGGACCGCTTCCTTGGATGCAAGAATGTAGAACTCGTTGGGATCGAGGATCAGGCTGCGGTCCGCGCGCGCCGCCATCGGCTCCCAGAAATCGGCGACGTCGTAACCGTTGCGCCGATCGACATCGATCAGGCCGGTGTGACGCTTGGCGCGATAGCCGACCAGCCCGCCCGCGAAGTCGCCGGCCAGGTCGACACCGACCGCAACGCCGTCGGTGAGATCGGCATCGTCGGTATCGACCAGGCGCTCGCGCTCGTGCAGCGCACGCAATTGCGTCGCATCCAGTATGGTATCGCCGCGGCGGAAGCGGATCTGCGACAGCCGCGAGCCCTGGCGCGCCAGCACCGGGAAGGTGCGCGGCGAAATCTCCGCGTAAAGCGGCCCGTCATAGCCGGCCGCAACCTGGTCAAAGCCGCGCGAGCGATCGGTGATCACGCGGGTGAACACGTCGAGACGGCCGGTCGAGCTTTTCGGATTCGCGGTGGCGGAGATATCGGCCGGCAGCGACAGGCTCTCCATCAGCGGCACGATATAGACGCAGCCGGTTTCCAGCACCGCACCAGCCGCCAGGTCGATCGTATGCAGCCGCAACGCCTCGATGCGTTCGGCGACCGTCGCCTGCGGACCGGGCAGAAAGCTCGCGCGTACGCGATAGGCCAACGGACCAAGCCGGAGGTCGAGTGAGGCGGGCTGCACCTGTCCCTCGACATAGGGCGCAGAGGGCCGCACATGCCCCGCCTCGGTCAGGGCAATGATCGACCGGTCAGGCAGAATGCCGCTGCCGCTTCCGCTGAAAGTCCGCGCCACGCGCTATGTCTCCGTCCGCGTCGCGGTCGCCTCAAGCTCCGTCCGGTCCCGCAACCGCGCTGGATCAGTCCTGTCTGAGGACAACCGGGATGTCATGGGTCTAGTGGATGGCGCCGGGCCCGCAAAGCCGCGATCCGCGCGCAGGGCTGATTTATCCGCAGATTCGCGCCGATCAGTGCGCGTGGGCGGTCAGGGTCGACCGGGTTGCCGCTTCCGCGATCGCGCCGGCCAGCAGCTTGGCGAGACAGCCATAGCTCCAGTCATTCATGTGCAGTTCGTCCGGCGAGATAAACGCCTCGAACGGAATGCGCGCGACCTGGCGCCAGTGGCGCATGACTGCGAAGCGGCGAAACAGATCGACATTCTGCGCTTTCGCGGTGGTCGCGAGCAGGTCGACCATGGCATCCGCTTCCTTCTTGGCGAGCACTTTGGGAGCGAATTGCGGGTCGATCAGCACGACATCGGCGCCAAGCGTCTTCATCCGACGCAGCCCTTCGAGGATGTCCGAGCGTACCGCAGGAATGGCGGTGTCGCGCAGCACCGCGTTCGCCCCGACCTGCCACAGGATCAGGTCCGGCCGCTCCGACACGACGCCCTGATCCAAGCGCGCCACCATATCCCTAGCCTCCTCGCCATTGACGCCGCGATTGACCACGGTGATCGGCTGGGCCGGAAAGCGCGCTTCGAGTTCGACCGCGAGGCGCGCCGGATATGACTTGTCGGGCGCGCTTGCGCCCGCGCCTGCGGTCGAAGACGACCCGATGGCGACAATCTTCACCGGCTCGCCGGCCGCAAGCTTGCGTCCGGTCCGCGCCAGCGGATTCATCAGGCGGGTCACATCATCCGGGGCGGCGCAGGCCGGCTGCTCTGCGGACGGCGCGACCGGCTTGTCGTCCGCAGACGCCAATCCGGCGCCCGCGGCCAGCAACGCCGCAGCGAGAACGAAAGTCCGAACTGAAAAAGGGCGTGAAAATTCCGTCACTGTGTCGGTCTCGCTTTAACGCCGTCGAGATGGGCCGCCTCTGCCACAAGGGACGCCAGGGCCCGGCCGAGGCAATCGTGCACCTTGTAGGCCGTGGCCAGATCCTTGGTGGCCAAGTTGAGGTCGAAATTCCCGTTATCGTTCCAGTAGCGCATGATTTCGCGCCGGTCGAACAGCGGCACGTCGCGATCGCGCGCAACCACCCGCATGATGTCGGCATAATTCGACAGCGAGATCAGTGTTTCGGTTCGCGGACTATACTGCATATTCATCAGGATCAGGTCGGCACCGGCTTCCACCGCGTGATCAATCCCGTCGTCAAGCGAGGCCCGGAAGCTGTCGGGGTCGACCCCCCGCATCGCGTCCACGGTGCCCGTCTGCCATATCACCAAATCCGGCTTCCGGTCGAGCAGGGCCTTTTCCATGGCCTGGGCCATGTCTGCCGTCGACTGCCGCGATTTCGCGACTGCAGTAACCTTAACGTCGATCTGCGGATATCGTTTGCGCAGCGCCTCCTCGAGCCGGCCGGGATAGGATTTTCCGGCCCCCTCCGCCCCCGGCATCGCCGACGAACCGGATCCGACCACAAGAATGGTCAGGCGTTTGTGCTCCTCCACTGCCTTTTTGACGTGTTCGAGCCTGCTCTCACCAAAAAGGATCGAAGCCGGGACCTCGCAGGCATCAAATTCGGCCGGCGCGCCCGGAAGCGGCTCGGCAGCAGGCTTGCCAGGATCGGTCTGCGCTGAAGACGGCGCCTGGGCCAGAACGGGGGCCAGCCCCTGGAAAGGCATGGCACCCGCCGCCAGCGCGAGCACTGAAAACCCGGCTATCCATGCCCTCATGCCTCGCCTCCTAGCGAGGGTTTCGCGGTCCGCTCAACCGGACCGGCGACGATCTTGCGCGCCGTCGCCCCCTTGTACCACGACAGGAACCAGGAGACGGCAACCATGATCAAGATACCTAACAGGCTGACCAGGATCTGCATCGGGATGCCGGGCGAGATTTCGACTTTGGCGAAATGGGCAGCAAAGGCCAGGAACACGCCGAGACAGAACACCTCGAGCGAGTGCTGCCCGCACAGAATGGCCGGCCGCAGCCAGCGCGATTTCAACGGCGGCCATTCGCGTGGGACGAAATAAACCGCGACCGCAGCCACCGCGAGGAAATGCGCAAACCGCAGCACGTCGAGATTGGTCTTGTCGATCGGATAGATCTGCTCGGCCAGCCAGCGCGGAATAAGCGGCGCCAGCCGCGGGAAATGCCAGGTCATTGCGACAAACAGGGCTACGGCCAGATAACCGATCGCAATCGCGAGGGTGATGCGCGAGTGCAGGAGCCAGGAGAGCCGCTTGGCGCCGCCGAGCGCACACCACGCGCCGAAGACGAACAGAAGCTGCCATGCGAACGGATTGAAGAACCACGATCCGCTCGGATAGGCCGGCAAATTCCAGCCGAATTCCCACGTCAGCGCATAGAGCGCGACCGCCAGCGCCAGCGCCAGCGTGGGCCGCCGCAATAGCAGCCACAGCACCGGCGGGAGGCACGCCATCAGAACAATATAGAGCGGCAACACATCCATGTTGACCGGCTTGAACTTCAGGAGCAGCGCCTGCACCAGCGTCACATCCGGCTGCTGCAGAAACTCAAGGATATTCATCTCTTCCGCATAAAGCGGGTTCTGGAAGCCGCGGGCCACATAGGCGATCTGGCCCATATAGATCACGAACAGGAAAATGTGCGCGACGTAGATCTGCCAGGCGCGCTTGAGGATGCGTGCGCTCGACACCACAAATCCGTAATCGAGCATGGCGCGCCCATAGACGAAGGCGGCCGTGTACCCGGAAACGAAAATGAAGATCTCGGTGGCGTCGCTGAAGCCGTAATTACGGATCGTAGTCCAGGCGACAATGTTGGAAGGAATGTGGTCGAGATAGATGAACCAGAGCGCCAGTCCACGAAACAGGTCGAGCCGCAGGTCGCGGTCGGGCGGCATCGTTGGAACCATCGTCAGCGCTTTGGTCGATTCATTCGCCACGACGTTCGCCGAAGGCGGTTTGAGTTGCAAGCTGCGAAATTTACCTGTTATTTCTCGAATTGAAACCGGGACTGGACACTTGCTCGCATGTACCGCGCAATCACACGCAATATTGAAGTCACGGTCACGCCGCGGTTTCTCGCCGATCGCTCGGCACCGGAGAAGGGCCAGTATTTCTGGGCCTACACCATCGAGATTTCAAACGCCGGCGGTGAATCAGTCCAGCTCAAGACTCGCTACTGGCACATCACCGATGCCCTCGGGCGCGTGCAGGAAGTCCGCGGCGCGGGGGTGGTCGGCGAGGAACCGGTGATCCCGCCGGGCAAGAGTTTCGAATATACGAGCGGAGTTCCATTGCCCACCCCGTCCGGCATCATGC
>JAEWHY010000180.1 GCA_023387555.1 Pseudomonadota bacterium | reverse complement strand
GATGCCAGCTTCGGCAGCTATCCGTTCTTCGACGACAACAGCGGGCCGAACACCAACATCGTGATCCGCTCCCGCGACCCCGAGGCGCTGGCGGCCGCGACCGCCGCCGTGCACCGGATGCTCGAGGTGGTGAAGGCGAGGCTGAAGTCCGGCGGCTGACCGGATCGTGATCGCCGCGCGCGCCAGCCGTCGCGAAATCGCCGTGAAAGCTGAGCCTGATCGGCGCGAACAGCGTGAAGGATATTGGCATGGTTCTGATGCGTCACCCGCGGCGCGACGTGCTGAGGATGGGTGCAGGAGCGCTCGCTGGCGTTGTGATGCCGCAGATCGCGGCACCGTCGCTGGCGTTCGGGCAGTCGCTGGCGCCGACGCCGCAATGCGATGCGGACCCCCGCGCGACCCGGGCGCAGACCGAGGGACCGTTCTTCAAGCCGCGTTCGCCATTGCGCTCCGATCTCGCAGCCGAACTGAAAGGCCCGCGCGTCGAACTGACCGGGCTGGTGCTGACGCGCGGCTGCAAGCCGGTCGCCAATGCGCTAGTCGACCTGTGGCATGCCGACGCCGAAGGTGAATACGACAACCGCGGCTTCCGCGGCCGCGGCCACCAGTTCACCGACGCGCAGGGCCGCTACCGGTTCGTGACGGTGAGGCCCGCCCGTTATACGGGCCGGACCGCGCATTATCACGTCAAGGTTCAGGCCGCGAACGGGCCGGTTCTCACCACTCAGCTGTATTTTCCCGGCGAGCCGGGCAACAGCCGCGACCGGCTTTACCGGCGGGAGCTGGAAATGGCGTTCGGTAGCGGCGGCGTGGCCCGCTTCGACTTCGTGCTCGACCAGGCCTGACCGACGCGATTTTTCTGTGGATCGGGACGCGGTGAGCGTTGGCAGCCTGCCTTCGCCAAGGCATGGCGGAGCGTTGCCGGGGGATGATCGATGATGATGATGGCCGAAGCCAATCCGGGTGCACCGAAGCATTTTCCGGTGTCGTGGGACCAGTTTCATCGCGACGCGCGTGCGCTCGCCTGGCGGCTGGCCTCGGTCGGGCCGTTCAGCGCCATCGTCTGCGTCACGCGGGGCGGCCTTGTCCCTGCGGCCATCGTCGCACGCGAGTTGAACGTGCGGCTGATCGAGACGGTCTGCGTCGAGAGCTATGCCGGTACGGGCTCGGGCGTCGGCCGGCAGGGCGAATTGCGCGTCCTCAAGGGGATCGCCGAGGCGGTCACCGCCGGGTCGCATGGCGACGGCGAGGGCGTTCTGATCGTCGACGATCTGGTCGACACCGGAAAGACCGCCCGCGTCGTGCGCGACCTCATCCCCAAGGCGCATTTCGCCACCGTCTATGCCAAGCCGATGGGGCGGCCTCTGGTCGATACCTTCATCACCGAGGTGTCGCAGGACACCTGGATCTTCTTTCCCTGGGATACCGGGCTCGCCTTCATGCCGCCGATCCGCGAGGGCGGGTGAGGCGCTTGCGGCGCGGTCATCGCTGCGCCATGGTGCGCGCGTCTCCCGGCAAGCGGACGTGGCGGAATGGTAGACGCAACGGACTTAAAATCCGTTGAGGGTAACCTCGTGAGGGTTCGAGTCCCTCCGTCCGCACCGGGGGCTTTCGCCTAACCGGACGCCACGCGCGGTTGCGTCACATCAGCATTTGCTAGAGCAGGGAGAAGGCGGCGTTGCCGCGCGCCCTGCAAGTGGTTCGCGAGAGGCGGCGACTACGGCCTTACGTCGCAAGGCCGCTGCGTTTCTCGGCCTCGCGCTGGATATCCGCATCGCTGGCCTCCAGTCCGACGGTTCGCTCACTTGAGCCACCGCAAGCCGCGCACATGAACAACTGGCGCTCGCCTTCATCGAGCGGCTGGCGGCGCACGCAATGCATGTTGTTGCCGCACACGATACAGGGAATCGGGGCGACGACTGGCGAGTTGGCGAAATTGAATGGGTCTTTCGAAGCCACCAGGCTCTCCTGCTTTGGGCGGGAGCTCAAGCGGTCTCTCAGTCACCGGGATGCCTATGTGAGCCCTGCGGCGATGAGCGGAGTATCGCCCGTATGGGCTTCAGTGTCGAGTGTCATAAGACATCGCAACTTGAGGTTCTCTGACGCACGCGCGGCGCGGCTTCTGTCAGCTCGCGACAGTCGTGGCGAGCGTCTGGTGCGTGCTGTGCGATCCGCGCACGTTGCTACAGCTTGCGATATCAACTGCAGTCCTTCTTTCCACATTCGCGATTGCTGCCAAGAGGAAAGACAAAGAATAACTAGCAATTTCATGTGCTTGTGCCAATGTTCCGGCGCGTCCCTGCGTCCGGCATCGGAGGCTTGAGCACGCCGATCCGGGTTTTGCCAAAATCGGCTAGTACCGACTGCACCATGTCCTTTCGCTTGCGCCTGCATCCCGCTTTCGCCGCGTCTGCCATCGCCGTCATGCTGGCGGGCTGCGCGGGCCACGAGGTTGTCAATACTGTGGCGCGGCCGGGCAAATTCCGGCTCTTTAGCTGCGATCAGCTCGACAAGCGCGGCGCCGAAGTGCTCAAGCGCGAGCGTGAACTCGCGGCGCTGATGGAAAGGGCGAGACAGGGAGCGGGGGGCGAACTCGCGGTCGCGATCGCCTATCAGAACGAACACAACATTGCGCTGGGCGATCTGCGCGAGATCGAATTGACCGCCGCCGAGCGCGAATGCGTGCTGAAATTCCGCACCGTCAGCGAGCGCGCCGTTCAATAGTTCCGATGGAACTTTTTCGCGGGGCCGGTATTGTTGGCCGGATTGCGTAACCGCGTTTCCTGTTGCGTCTCCCTGTTGCGTCTCCTGCCGCGTTTCCAGCCGCATCTTCCGCGGCTATTCCCGTCTCATCCGAAAGGACCGGTCATGGGCTCCCTGATCAGCATTCTGATCACGTTCCTTGTCGTCATTCTCGTTCTTTATCTCGTCAACATGCTGCCCATCGACGGCCGCGCCAAGCAGATCGTCCGCATCATCGTCATCATCATCGGCGTGCTGTCGCTGCTCAGATATCTCGCGGTCTTCTAGGCGTCCTCACAGTCTGATGCCGCGCAGCCGCAGGGCGTTTCCGACCACGCTGACCGACGACAGCGCCATCGCCGCCGCAGCGATGATCGGCGACAGCAGGAGGCCGAACACCGGATAGAGCACGCCCGCAGCAATCGGCACGCCTGCCGCGTTGTAGATGAACGCGAAGAAGAGGTTCTGCCGGATGTTGCGCATCACTTTCTCCGACAGAACGCGGGCGCGCACGATTCCGGTCAGGTCGCCCTTCAATAGAGTGACGCCGGCGCTTTCGATCGCAACATCGGTACCGGTCCCCATGGCGATGCCGACATCGGCCGCGGCGAGCGCGGGCGCGTCGTTGACGCCATCGCCCGCCATTGCCACCACGCGACCGGCGCGTCGCAGTTTTTCCACCACGGCGGCCTTGCCGTCGGGCAGTACCTCGGCCTCGACCTCGGCGATACCGAGGCGCGCGGCGACCGCCTGGGCGGTGGTGCGGTTGTCGCCGGTCAGCATCACGACGCGGATGTTGTCGGCGCGCAGCGCCTCCAGTGCGGCCCGCGTCTCGGTCTTGATCGGATCGGCGATCGCCAGGAGGCCGGCCAGCTTGCCGTCGACCGCGACGAACACCACCGTTGCGCCATCGGCACGCAGGCGGCCGGCGTCGGGCTGCAGGCTTGCGGTCTCGACCGACAGTTCGGCGAGGAATTTGTCCTGACCGATCGCAATACGCTTGCCGTCGACCGTGCCGATTGCACCCTTGCCGGTCGGGGAATCGAAATCCTGCACCGGTGTCAGCGCGAGATTGCGATCCTTTGCTGCGGCGACGATGGCGAGCGCCAGCGGATGTTCGCTGGCGGCTTCCACGCTGGCCGCGAGACGCAGCATCTCGTTGTCGTCGAAGCCGGACGCCGCGACGCTGCCGGTGACGGCGGGGCGTCCTTCGGTCAAGGTGCCGGTCTTGTCGACCACAAGGGTGTCGACCTTCTCCATGCGTTCGAGCGCTTCGGCATCCTTGATCAGCACGCCGGCCTGGGCGCCGCGTCCGACGCCGACCATGATCGACATCGGCGTCGCCAGCCCGAGCGCGCAGGGGCAGGCGATGATCAGCACCGACACGGCGGCGACGAGTCCATAGGCGAGACGCGGCTCCGGTCCGAACACGGACCACGCGGCGAACGCAAGCAGCGCCACCGCGATCACCGCCGGCACGAACCAGCCGGAGACCTGATCGGCGAGTCGCTGGATCGGGGCGCGCGAGCGCTGCGCCTGCGCCACCATCTGCACGATGCGGGCGAGCAGGGTATCGCGGCCGATCTTGTCGGCCCGGAACACGAATGAACCGCTGCGGTTGATGGTGCCGGCGATCACCGTCGAGCCGATGTCCTTGGTGACCGGCATCGACTCTCCGGTCACCATCGATTCATCGACGGAGGAGCGGCCGTCCACGATTTCGCCGTCGACCGGCACCTTTTCGCCCGGCCGCACCCTGATGCGGTCGCCGACCGCGATCTCATCAATGGAGATTTCCTGTTCGTTGGCGTCATCGGCGACGCGTCGCGCCGTTTTGGGCGCGAGATCGAGCAGCGCCTTGATCGCGCCCGATGTTGCCTCGCGCGCGCGCAGTTCCAGCACCTGGCCGAACAGCACCAGCACGGTGATGACGGCGGCGGACTCGAAATAGACCGCGACCGATCCGTCATGACCGCGGAACGCGGCCGGGAACAGCGACGGCGCGAAGGTCGCCACCACGCTGTACAGCCACGCAACGCCGGTGCCGAGCGCGATCAGCGTGAACATGTTGAGGTTGCGGGTGAGGAGGGATTGCCAGCCGCGTTCGAAAAATGGCCAGCCGGCCCACAGCACGACCGGCGTGGCGAGCGCGAACTGGATCCAGTTCGACCGGGGCTGCGGCACGAGGCCGTGTCCGCCGACAAGATGCGATCCCATCTCGAGGACGAACACCGGCAGCGTGAGGGCGAGGCCGATCCAGAAGCGCCGCGTCATGTCGGCGAGTTCGGGATTGGGGCCGGTATCGGCCGTTACCAGTTCCGGTTCGAGCGCCATGCCGCAGATCGGGCAGGAGCCCGGTCCGACCTGGCGGATCTCCGGATGCATCGGGCAGGTGTAGATCGTGCCCTCCGGCACGGGCTCTGCCTTGTGCTGATCCGGCGATAGATACCGGTTCGGATCGGCGATGAATTTCGTGCGACAGCCGGCCGAGCAGAAATAATAGGTGTGTCCGTGATGATCGTAGCGGTGCTTTGCGGTGTGCGGATCGACGCTCATCCCGCAGACCGGATCGCGCACGGTATCGGCCGGAGCGCCTTGAGGCGGCTGATGGCCGTTTGTCCCGCTGCAGCATCCGGTGTGCTGCGGATGGTGATGCGCGTCATGTGTCATGGCTTTTCTCTTGTAACCGATACCCGGTAGGGGTATATAACGGGCATGAATGAGGAAGCCAAGACCCAGGTTACGAAAAGACTGCAGCGGATTGAGGGCCAGGTGCGCGGCCTTGCGCGCATGGTCGAAGAGGACCGCTATTGCATCGACATCGTGACGCAGATTTCCGCGGTGCGCGCGGCGCTCCGGCGCGTCGAGGAAGTGGTGCTGCGCGATCACGTCGCGCATTGCGTGGAGGGTGCGATCGCCTCGGGCAACCGCGCCGATCAGCGCAAGAAGATCGCGGAACTGATGGAGGTTCTGGGGCGGGCGGACCGGTGAGGCCGCAGAACCGCTCTGAATCTTTTGCTGCCGGCGTCGCCTGGCGTCCGTATGCCGAAAAAGTTATCCCCCTTGCTGGAAGCGGCCTTACAGTGTGCGCAGTCTGCATGCGCATCATGAGGCCTGTGCAGATGGTGGAGCGCCGGGAGGCGCCGGGCCCCGCGATAGAGGGCTCGCGCACTCCGAAAGCGGTCCCTCCGGGTAACCGGAACGGACCGTGAGTGCGCGGCGGCCGTGCGATAACCGGCCGCCAAGGGTGCTTGCGCTGAGCACCCTGGCGCTTCCCGGCGCTCCATGTCCTTTCGAGGACGGAAAAGGCGAAACGCCGACGTGCCCGCGTCGCAAAGAACAGGGACGGAGCCGTGCTCGGTCGTGCCGTTTACGCGAACCGCTCGCGCGCCAGCCTTGCGCCATCACCCAGCGCCTTGAGCTTGGCTTCGGCGACCGCGCGGTTCATCGGCGCCATGCCGCAATTGGTGCAGGCGACGATCCGCTCCTTCGGGACATATTGCATCGCAGCCTCGATTGTGGCCGCGACGTCTTCGGGCGTTTCCACCGCATCGGTCGCGACATCGATCGCGCCGACCAGCACGTCCTTGCCCTTCAACAATGACAAGAGCGACAGCGGCACCTTGGAATTGCGGCATTCGACCGACACCTGATCGATCCGGCTCGCCGCCAGCGCCGGGAAGATCTCTTCATACTGGCGCCATTCCGCGCCGAGCGTATTCTTCCAGTCGACATTCGCCTTGATGCCGTAGCCGTAGCAGATGTGAACCGCGGTCTTGCAGGAGAGGCCTGCAATCGCGCGATGCAGCGCCTCGATGCCCCAGTCGGTCACCTCGCGCATGAACACATTGAAGGCCGGTTCGTCGAACTGGATCACGTCGACGCCGTCGGCTTCGAGCGCGCGCGCCTCGGCATTGAGGCAATCGGCAAAGGCGAAGGCCATCTGCACGCGATCGCCATAATGGCGGTCGGCGATGGTGTCGGCGATCGTCATGGGGCCGGGCAGGGTGAATTTCAGCTTGCGCGCGGTATGGGCGCGCGCGGCTTTCGCCTCCATCGCATGCACGCGGTCTTTCAGCCGCAGCGGCGCGGTGACCACGGGCACCATGGCTTTATAGCGATCTGCGCGGATCCCCATCTCGACCTTGTTGGCGAAGTCGATGCCGTCGACGCGCTCCAGGAAGCCATGCACGAAATGCTGGCGCGCCTGTTCGCCATCCGAGACGATGTCGATGCCGCAATCCTCCTGCAGTTTCACGGCGAGGATGGTGGCGTCACGCTTGCCTTCGTCGAGCGCTTCGCCCGAGAGGCGCCAGCCGGCCCAAAGCTTCTCCGGTTCGGCAAGCCATGACGGTTTCGGCAGGCTTCCAGCGACGGTGGCTTCGAACAACGTGGTCTGGAACATGGCGATCCCCGGCAATCGGCGGCACGCGCGCCGGCTCAGTCCGGCCGCCAATCATAAAGCCAGTCGTAGCGCGTGCGAAGCGGCAGCATCCGCATCGCCAGATTGCGGGCGAGGGCGGTGGCACCCGACATATGATAGATGCGGCTGTTGGTGCGCGCCTCCTGCTGCACGCGCCGCACCCGCGAGCGCCGGATGGCTTCATAGCGGCGCATCGCCGGCGCCGGATCGGTTCCCGGCCCTGCAAGGCAGCGCGCCAGTACTGCGGCGTCCTCAATGGCCATCGCCGCGCCCTGCGCGAGGAACGGCAGCATCGGATGCGCGGCGTCGCCAAGAAGTGTGACCGGCCCGCGACGGCCGAAACCTGTGTCCTCCCGGTCGAACAGCGCCCATTTCGCCCAAGACTGCGGCAACTCCAGAAGGTCGCGCGCCGGCTTCGCCCAGCGCTCGCGGGTGAAGTGGCGCAACAACTGGTCGCGCGCGCCGGGCGCCGACCAGCCGGGCTCATGCCAGCGGTCGCGCACGATCGCGACCACATTGATCAGGGTGCCGCCGCGCACCGGGTAATGGACGAGATGCGCATTCTGCCCGAGCCACAGGCGGGTGACCGGCTGCCGGAAGTCCTCGGTGACGGCCGAGGCCGGCAGCAGCGCGCGCCAGGCGGTGCGTTCGCGAAAAACCGGTTTCGACGTATCGCCGAGCGCCGTGCGCGTCGCCGACCACAGCCCATCCGCGCCGATCAGTGCCGGCACCCGTTCCTCGGTGACGCCGCGTGCATCGCGCAGCTGCGCCGTGACGCCATGCGCATGGATCGCGAAGTCGTCCATCCGGGTGCCGAGCTTGAGCACCACGTCGGGCTGCTCGGAGATGGCGTCGACGAGTGCCGCCTGCAGGTCGCCGCGGTGCAGCATCCAGTACGGTGCGCCGTAGCGGAATTCCATCGCCGGTCCGATCGGCATGGAGGCGATTTCGGCGCCGCTTCGGGCGCTGCGGATCGACACACCGGCCGGCACGACGGCGGTCGCGGTCAGCCGCTCGGCGACGCCCAGCGTCTCCAGGATGCGGGTTGCGTTCGGTGACAGCTGGATGCCGGCGCCGACATCGCTGAGCGCGGCAGCCTGTTCGGCGACCACCACCCGATAGCCGAGGCGGCTCAAGGCCAGCGCCGCGGTCAGCCCGCCAATTCCGGCCCCCGCGATCAGGATGGTCCGCGAGGTGGCCACGATATGCGGTTGGGACGCTCAGGCCGCCTGCGGCGCGGTCCAGGCACACTCGGCAGGACGCGATGCGTGCGGATCGAGCGCCGGGTCGTAGCGGAACAGAGTCGAGCAATATTCGCAGATGATCTCGTTATCGCTGCCCATGTCGCAGAAAACATGCGGATGGTCGAAAGGCGGCCGCGCGCCGATGCACATGAATTCGCGGGCGCCGACGTCGATCACGGGGACGCCAGCCTCGTTGTGGAAATGCGGAACGACGTGATCGGCCATGGCGGCTAACCCCAAGATTCTACCCGGATTTGGACTTTTATCGCGCGGCACAATAGCGGCGCAGGCAGCTTAATCAATGCCGCCGTTAACCACCGGCGCAGCGGCAGGGAAACCGCAAGTGTCCGGCCGCCGTTCTTGGTCGCGTTCGTCTTGAAAACGGCAAAAAAACCGCGACATTCGTTCACAGGGCTGATCCGGGCTGCGAGATTCCTTCCGATGCACATCCCTGAGCCACCGGCGGGGCCGATGCGCGCCGCATTGATCCGCATGCGGCTCCTGATGATCGCGGCCGGCATTTTCGGGATTGCGGCGCTCGCCCTGCTGCCGCCTGCGGTCGAATCGGGCTGGCTGCTGCTGGTCCAGGACGATCCGGCGGCGCTCGCCGACCGCAAGCTCGCGCGCAGCTTCAACACCGAGGTGGCGACCCGCGAGATTAACGCCGCGCTTGAGGCCGAGGACGCGGAACTCGCCAGGAGCTTCGTCGAGCTTGCACGCGACCGTCAGGTGCCGGTCGCCCCCGAACTCGTGGCCAAGGTCGATGCCGCCGTCGCCAAGGCGTCCGGTGCGCTCAAGACCGCCGAGAATTTCACCCGCGGCCTGATCGTCGGCGAGCCGGACGACCTGGTCAGCCTTGCCGGCACCGCGGTCGGTGACCTGTTCGTGTTTGGGGATATTCGCGATGCCGTTCGCGAGGGATCGCGCTACGCGCAGGGCAGGGAGGTCGATCCGCTGATCCTCGGACTGTCGGCGGTCGGGATTGCGATCACCGCGGGGACCTATGCCTCGCTC
>JAEWHY010000178.1 GCA_023387555.1 Pseudomonadota bacterium | reverse complement strand
CCTTGAGCCCAAGGCCGCGATTGCGGCGCTGATCAATCTCAAGATCGACTATTATGTCGCCAACCCGCATTTTATCTCGTTCTTGAACATGGAGAATCTTTACAAGGCGAAGACGCTACGCAAATCCAAGCGGATCAATGAGTTCAAGACGCCGCTGACCCAGGTGATTTCACGTATCCTCGAGCGCGGCGAAAAAGAAGGTGTCTTCCGAAACGACATCGAGCCGATCGATCTCTACATCTCGATCTGCGCGCTGGGTTTCATGTATTTCGCCAATCAGCACACGCTCAAGGTCATTTTCAACCGGGACCTGATGAGCCCTGAGAGCCTGAAGCGACGACGGGAAACGATAGTCGACCTCATCCTGTCCTACCTGAATCCGGCAAATGCCAGCGATCAGCCGGTACGCACGAACAGGATGACATTGGACACGCTTATTTTATAGCACTGCATGCCAGAGCGTTTGGCGGCGCGCGCTCCGGCGCTTCATCGCAGTGACGGGACGATCGACGCGGTCCGGACGCGATCCCGCGACGATGCCTTTGGAATCGGGATGGACGCCAAGACAGGGGCGGCCGTCCATGTCACCTGAGAGGTCGCAAGCGTCCGCTTTGTATGGCCATAAAGTTGCGGCGCCTTCGTTAACGCGGATGCCGTTCTCACAGGCCAGTCGGTAGTCCGTGAGTGCCTCCCGCAACAAGTGCGCAACGACAGCGGGGTGCCGTCATTGCGACCTATAGTTACCTTTGTTCGAAGTGCCCGCTGAACAGTAAGTCAGTGGTTGATACAGAACGACTGCATTCGTTCGAAGATGGCGGAGCATTGCCGGCGGACTAAACGAATCTCTTCGTCCGTCAGGTCACCTGACCGATTTCTCGGAGTATCTATTATTCCTTTGCCGGAAACTGCAAAAGAGGAGTTCGCAGTCAACGGGTGCCCGTTGAATGTCGGAATGGTGAGTGTCGGCGAGAAGTCCAGCCCCAATACCGCGCAAAGCTTGGTCATTGTCCTGTGCGGGTCCGCAAGGAGACTCTCGAAACCGATAACGATCACTCGGTCTCCGAAGTTTGTCTTGTTCCGCTCAATCGAGAGTGCTGATTGCGTCCAGCCATCAAGTATGATTTCGGGCGGTTGCCCGGCCCACCGTTTGTGGCCCTTCGACGACGCGAACCACCCGATCGGATCGCGGACAACCTGAATCAAGTATCCGTCAGGATAGGTCTCGAAGTAGGATGAAACGCTCTTTGCATGGTTCGCCATGCGGGGTGCAAACGCGGTCACATACGATACGCTCAAGTTTCCCGTATAATTGATCCAGGCGTTGAAAAAACTGGTGAAAAAGGCGTTCGCGGCGCCGCGCTTGCTGTGGTCGGACCAGGCTTTCATGAACACCCGGTGTTGAACGCTTGGGGAAAAGATAAACGGGAATCGCTCGTCGGATTTGCTGCCTTTCGTGAATCCCTCACGAACCAGGCGAAGGTGCGAGTTTTCGAACATTTCGCGAAAGCTTTGGCGCGCTGACGATGGCGTTCTGATCCAGTCTTCTCCGGTCGGGTAGCCGATCGTTAGTTCATGCGGGTGCGCTGCGATTGCCGGGTGACTGTCGAACAACTGACTGACAAGACTCCCGCCAGACCGCTGGATTTGCGAGATCAAGATCATGGGGCATCGGATCATGGTCGCATTTCGGGCAACGTATTCGGCAATCGCGTCGTCGCGGATCGCCCTGTCCGCCGCACTAAGGGGTTTGCTCTTTCGCCTGAATACGCGCCGCAACAACTTTCGCATCTGCACCGTGGGGTTAAGCTGCTTGAAAAGAAGAAGATGGACTTTGCTGACAGCAGCGCGTGGTAAATTCCCAAGTCTGTTATCAGTCAGCGGCGCTTTAAAACCTGCGTTGCGAAATCGCACGTCCGGTGACATGCGTCCGAACGACGCATCACGCGCTGATCGCTCGATGATTGGGGGAAGGATGACTTGATACTGTCTCAGTCACTTCCACCATCTTCATACTGACTTGCTCCTCTGTATGTTCAAGTTGGAGCGCGGCGGGAGTCGGATGGTATGAGCCCGGACAGGCCTCGAGCGATCGGTTGGTTTTTCCGGTGGCGGTGCGCGCACCTCAATCGGCGTGTCCATCTTGTTTCTTCAATCGGCCGTAGCTTGATTGCAGACTTCTATCTGGCGTAGTGGCGGTCGAAGGGTCTCACTGCCAGTGACGGTCTGAACCGTGACTCGGCCGGCTGTACCGCGCTCGACCCACAGTTGCCGGTCTGGAAGACGCGACGGGTCTCGGCCGAACGCAACAATGCCCGGCGCTGTTCGCACCGGGCATCTGAGAATCGTCTGTAATGCTCTGTCCGGTTGACTGGCGGGCGCTATTTCCCCGCGGCCCGCTTCGCCGAATCCGCGATTACCTTGCGCTGCTCGGCAATCTCGGCAGCGAATTCGGCGGCCGGTCCCGGCCGCACCACCTGGCCCATCGGAGTCAGCTTCTTGACCACTTCGGGATCGGACGCAGCCTCGACCACGTCGGCGGCGATGCGGTCGCGCAGTTCCGGCGACATCTTCTTCGATCCGAACAGGCCGACCAGGCCGTCAAGCGTCAGCGACGGAGAACCCGCTTCCTTCGCGGTCGGCGTATCGGGCAGCGCCGGGGCGCGCTGCGCGTTCATCAGCGCCAGCGCCTTCACCTTGCCGCTGGCGACCTGCGGCCGCATGATCGCATAGGCCGCGCCATAGATCTGGATGCGGCCTTCGGCGAGATCGTTCAGCGCCTGCACGCCGTCCTTGTACGGGATCTTGGCGACGTCGACGCCCGCTTCCTTCAGCCAGCCGGATACGACGAAGTCGACCGCGCCGGTGGTGCCGGCATAATTGAGCTGGCCGGGCTTCTCCTTGGCGAGCTTCACGAAGTCGGCGAGGGTGTTGACGCCGAGCGAGGCCGGCACGCCGATCGCAATGATGGTGTTGGTGGCGCGCGCGACCGGCACGAGGTCGTCCGGCTGATAGGGCAGCTTCGCGTGCAGCAGCGGATGCGCGGTGAAGGTCGAGGTCGGCGCCATCAGGAAGGTGTGGTCGTCGTTCGCCGAGACGAAGGCGTTGATCGCGACGATGGCGTCGCCGCCGGGGCGGTTTTCGACCACGACCGGCTTGCCCCACTTGGCCGAGAGCTTGTCGGCGAGGAGACGCGTTGTGATGTCGACGCCGCTGCCCGGCCCGAGCGGCAGGATCATGGTGACGTTGCGCTGCGGCCAGTCCTTGGCCGGCGTTTGCGCATCGGCCGGGATGGTTGCTGCAGCCAACGATGAGATGACAAGGGCGGAGGCGGAAAGCAGACGGAGCATGGGGGTGTTCCTCGTACCGGTGGTTTTGCTTTTGCTTTTGGCTAACCCCTTCGTGCCGAGGGGTCAATGCGGCATGATATTTGCCACATTTGCGCGATGCGAAACCTGCGGCTGCGGCTGCGGCTGCGCCTATTGCGGCAATCCTGCCTTGCGCAGGCCTTCGGCAAAGGTGACGAGATCGTCCGGCCGCATGAACGGCAGCCAATCCTTGATGTTGGAGAGCCGCAGCGAAGGATCGAGCTTGCGCACGTGATGCATGGCTTTCTCCGCTTCGTCGTGCCGGCCGGCGAGTGCGTGGCTCGCCGCGATCACGCCGGCGACGATCAGGAAGCTTGACAGTTCCCGGATCGCCTTCTCCGCCCACGACGATGCGATGTCGAAGCGCTTCGCGAGCAGATGTGCCATCGCCATTCCGGCCTGCATGCGGAACATCTCGGGGTCGAGCGGGCTCAGGCGCATTCCGCGCTCCAGCCGTTCGATCGCACCTTCTGGGTCGCCGTGCCAGATGCGGAGAAATCCGCTGATGAACCAGGCCGTTGCGAGGTTCGGATTGAGCGCCAGCGCCCTGTCGAGAAACGCGATGCCGCCCGCGATGTCGCCGGTGAAATGCGAGAGGGCGTGCCCGCCTCTTGCCAGAACGACAGCGTCGTCCCTGCCCAGCGCCGTCGCGCGCTGCGCCAACCGGAGACCCTCGGCGATCTCCGCCGGGCGATCCGTCATCCAGCCGTTGATCTTGCGCCAGAAATGGCACCAGGCCGCCATCGCATAAGGCGGCGCGAAATCCGGATCGAACGCGATGGCTGTTGTGAACGATCGCAGCGCTTCGTTCGTCGCCTCCCTGGTGCCGAGGTGAAAGCTCGCCATGCCGCGCAGGTAATAGTCATAGGCGCGCAGGTTTTCGGTCGGCTTGCGCTTCGCGCGCTCGATCTCGGCGCTCTCCAGCGTCGGCGCGATCGCGCCGACGACGCTCGCCGTCACCTGATCCTGCAACGCAAAGACGTCAACAAGTGTGCTGTCGAAACGCTCCGCCCACAGATGCGTCCCGGTGGCGGTGTCAACGAGCTGGCCGGTGATGCGCACGCGGCTGCCCGCCTTTCGCACGCTGCCTTCGAGCACGTAGCGCACGCCGAGTTCGCGGCCCACCTGCTTCACGTCCACGGCACGGCCCTTGTAGGTGAAGCTCGAATTGCGTGCGATGACGAACAGCCAGCGGATGCGTGACAGCGCCGTGATGATGTCCTCCACTATGCCGTCGGCGAAATAGTCTTGCTCGGGGTCGCCGCTCCAGTTCTGAAATGGCAGGACGGCAATGGAGGGGGCGTCGGGCACGGTCAGCGCCGGGACGGGTTCATGCGTCTCTGTGGCACCGGTGCCTGCAGAATGCTTGGCGCCGGAAGCCCCGCTCTCCCTGACGTCGCCGACAAAGCGGAAGCCCTTGCGGGGGACCGTCCGGATCAGGCGCTGCTCACCGCCGCTGTCACCGATCGCCTTGCGCACCGCATTGATGTGGCTGGTGAGCGTCGATTCGGAAACGATCCGCCCGCTCCACACCGCAGCCAGCAAGTCATCCTTGCTGACGACGCGCTCGCGGTTGCGCAAAAGGAAGGCGAGCAGGTCGAAAACCTGCGGTCCGACCGCGACCGGCTCCGCCGCCCGGGTCAGCTCCCGTCGGTCGAGGTCGAGTGCACAATCTCCGAACAGGTATTGCACTTCGTGCTCCGTCGCCCCGGGCACATGAGGCATCAGTCCGGCGATTTGTAGCACGGCGATCATTGCCCGGGCACGGTCTGTTCGCCCCGACGGGCAGCGTCGCCTGGACGAATTTTCAAGGCAAATCCAAGAGCAAGACAAGATCGCTGCAAAGTCTTTCGGTCCGCTGACAGGCAGAACCTCCTCATCGCAACCCCGGCCAGAGCCGCGGGCAAAATGGGCCAAGAGGAGATCAACATGAGCCTGGACATCACCACACATGCCCGCAGGCCGGCGCTCGATGAAATGGTTCCGTCGCGCTACGCGCTCAAGGTCGGCGAGATTGACGTGCTGATCATCAGCGATGGCGTGCTGCCGATACCGGCGAAAACCCTGGCCCACAACGTCGAGCCGGCGGTCCGGTCGGCCTGGCTGGAAGACGAGTTCCTGTCGCCGGACATGATCGACTGGCCGCTGAACGTGGTCGTGGTGCGCAGCGGCCGCCAGACCATCCTCGTCGACGCTGGGCTGGGTGCGGACCCTGATCTGCACCTGCCGCAGGCCGGGCGGTTAATCCATCGGCTGGAAGCCGCCGGCATCGATCTCGGGTCCGTGACCGACGTGGTGCTTACCCACATGCACATGGACCACATCGGCGGGCTGCTGGTCGGCGGGATCAAGAACCAGCTGAGTCCGGATCTGCGGATTCATGTGGCGGCCGCCGAACTCAAATTCTGGGAAGCGCCCGATTTCTCCCGCGCGGTGATGCCGAACGGATTTCCCGACGCGCTTCGAAGGGCGGCCAAGCAGTTCGTGAACGATTACCGCAGCCAGCTTCGCCCTTTCGAGGAGGAGCAAGAGGTGGCGCCGGGGGTGGTCGTCCGTCGCACCGGCGGCCACACGCCGGGGCACAGCATCGTGCGCCTTGCGTCCGGCGGCGACCGGCTGACCTTCGCCGGTGACCTGGTGTTCCAGGTGGGGTTCGACCATCCCGACTGGCAAAACGGCTTCGAGCACGACCCAGAGGAGGCGGCCCGCGTCCGCATCGATCTGATGCGGGAACTGGCGGCGACTCGCGAGCCGCTGGTGGCCACCCATCTGCCGTTCCCATCGATCTGCCATGTTGCCGTCGTCGGCGACCACTTTCGTTGCGTACCGGTGGTCTGGGATTACTGACCTTTTTGTTGGGCACATGGAGTTTCGATCATGAAACGACTTCTCATCATCGGCGCCGGATTTGCCGGAATGCACGCCGCGCTGTCCGCCGCGCGCCTTCGCGATCTGCAGGGCGTCCGCCCGGACCAACTCGAAATCGCGCTGATCTCGCCTGAGCCTTTCCTCGTCATCCGTCCGCGTCTCTACGAAGCCAACCCGGAGACGATGAAGGCGCCGCTCTCGGAGCTGTTCGAGGTTTGCGAGATCCGTTACCTGCAGGGGCGTGTCGAGACGATCAACACCGGCTCCGGCTCGGTTGTCTTCGCCGCGCCCGGCGGCGGGCGCAGTGTCCTTCCGTATGACCGGCTGGTGCTGGCCGCGGGAAGCACAGGCTTTCGTCCGAACATTCCGGGCCTGGCCGAACACGGCTTCGGCGTGGACATGATCGATGAAGCGATCCGCCTCGATCGCCATCTTCACGCGTTGCCCGATCGCCCGGCGTCAAAGATGCGCAATACCGTCGTCGTCGCGGGTGGCGGCTTCACCGGCATCGAGACCGCCACGGAGATGCCGGAACGCCTGCGCACCATTCTGGGCAACGATGTCGGAATTCGCGTGGTCATCGTGGAGCGTGGCGACGCGATCGCAAAGCAGATCGGCGATGAGCCGCGTCCCGCAATCATGAAGGCGCTGGACGAACTCGGCGTCGAAACTAGGCTCGGCGTCGGTGTCAATTCAGTCGACGAGTCCGGTGTCACGCTATCGAATGGGGAGCGCATCGACAGCGCCACCGTGATCTGGACCGCCGGGATGCGCCCGTCGCCGCTGACCGCGCAGATTGCGGCGCCACGCGACGAACTCGGCCGGCTGCTGGTCGACCGGGACCTCCGGGTGCAGGGCGTCGGCAACGTATTCGCCACCGGCGATACCGCGAGGGCTGTGAGCGACGACCGCGGCAATATCGCGACGATGTCTTGCCAGTTCGCAAAGCGGCTCGGCGCGTTCGCCGGCCACAACGCCGCCGCCGACCTGCTCGGCGTGCCGACGGAGCGCTACCATCAGCCGGTTTGCGTGACGTGTCTTGATCTCGGCGCGGCCGGCGCGATCTTTGCGCGCGGATGGACCAACGAGTCTCGGCTGAAGTTGAATGGAAAGCGCGCCAAATCGCTCAAGCGCGAGATCAACACCGTCTGGATCTACCCGCCGCGCGCTGACCGCGCTGAAATCTTCGCGGCCTCCGAGCCGGCGTTGGTGCTCGATCTTACGGCGCCGGCACCTCAGGAGATGGCGGCATGAAAATGATTTATGGTTCGTTTGGCGCGATGCGCTCGTAGCCCGCGTGAGCGTTAGCGACATGCGGGAGGACATCTCCCCGGATGTCGCTGACGCTCATCCGGGCTACAGGCGTTGCGGTGAGGCCTCAGGTCCGTGGCGGGCGGCGCCGTTCGCTGAACCAGGGGCGATAGTCAGTCATCTTGGCGCGCTGGCTCTGCGGGGCCCTGCGCTTGCAAGTGGCGAATTCCTCGCTGCCTTCCTTCGCGCCCCAGCGTAGTTCGACGCAATCGTTGACGTTGTAGGCCATCTCCAGATCGGTGAC
>JAEWHY010000163.1 GCA_023387555.1 Pseudomonadota bacterium | reverse complement strand
ATCCTGACCGAAGCCCAGCAATGGGCCAAGATGCGGGAAATCGTCGAACTGTCCGAAGAGGTCTGGGGCAAATAAGCCCCAGACATCGGCCCTGAGAGCAGGACCGGGCGCTGGCCGCGACCCGGTTCTTTTTACAGGCCCGCGTATGCGGTTCGCGCATGCGGGCAGTGGCCCAATATCTGTCCCAATTTCTGCGAGGTTGGGCTACCACTCGGGCTGGACTACCAGCCAGAGTGGACTATGCAACGGACAAAGCCTCCTTTCCGCGCCGACCAGGTCGGCAGTTTCCTTCGCCCCGAGCCGCTGAAGCGGGCGAGGGCCCAGTTCGAAAAAGGCGAGATCGACGCGGCCGCGCTGAGGGCGGTCGAAGACCAGGAAATCCGGTCGCTCATCCGCAAGCAGGAGGAGACCGGTCTCAAGCTCGCGACGGACGGTGAATTCCGCCGCTCCTGGTGGCACTTCGATTTCCTGGGGCTGCTGGACGGCGTCTCGCTGGTCGAGACCGCGCAGGGCATCCAGTTCGCCGGCGTGCAGACCAAGGCGCAGACGCTGACGGTCACGGGCAAGGTCGATTTTCCCGACACCCATCCCTTCCTCGATCATTTCCGCTTCCTCAAGGCCAACACCAGCGTTGTGCCGAAGATGACCATTCCGTCGCCGACAGTGCTGCATTTCCGCGGCGGCCGCCGGGCGATCAGCGAGACGGTCTATCCCGATCTCGACGGCTTCTTCGCCGACACCGGCAAGGCCTATGCGAAGGCGGTGAAAGCCTTCTACGACGCCGGTTGCCGCTATCTGCAATTCGACGACACCGTCTGGGCCTATCTGTGCTCGCCGGCGGAAATGCAGAAGGCGAAGGAGCGCGGCGAGGATGTCGACGGCCTGCAGGACAAATATGTCGCGATGATCAACCTCGCGCTGAAGGACAAGCCGGCGGACATGGTGATCACCACGCATGTCTGCCGCGGCAATTTCCGCTCGACCTTCATCTCGTCCGGTGGCTACGAGCCGGTCGCCGAAGCCCTGCTCGCACGGTGCGATTACGACGGTTATTTCCTCGAATACGATACCGACCGCGCCGGTGGTTTCGAGCCGCTGCGCTTCCTGCCCAAGGGTGACAAGCAGGTGGTTCTTGGGCTGATCACCTCGAAGAGCGGCACGCTGGAGAAGAAAGACGACGTGAAGCGGCGCATCCACGAAGCGGCGAAATTCGCCCCGCTCGAGCAATTCTGCCTCTCGCCGCAATGCGGCTTCGCCTCGACCGAGGAGGGCAACATCCTCACCGAGGACCAGCAATGGGCCAAGATGCGGGAAGTCGTCGAACTCTCGGAAGAGGTCTGGGGCAAGTAAGCCCGGATTGCCCATGCGCCCGGCGCCTGCCCTCGGGCCTCGGGCGCTAGGGCAATCTTCATCTTGTGAAAACGCTGATGGCCGGGTCCGCTGCAAAGCGGGCCCGGCCTTTTTGCGGCAACGGCGCAACCGGACGGCGAGTTTTAAGGCTTGAAGCCGGGAAGGGGATCGGGAAAACTCCCCGCATAAATAAATAAGGTCCTTGAGGGAGGAACATATGCTTCGACACCTGACAGGTGTGCTGGCGGCGGGTGTGGCAGCTCTTGCGCTGCTCGCGAGCCCGCAGGCCCACGCCCAATCCGGCGAGCCGATCAAGATCGGTCTCGGCATTGCCATGACCGGCGGTCTTGCCGGACCTGGCAAGCAGGCGCTGCTCGGCGTGAAAATCTGGGAAGACCAGATCAACAAGAAAGGCGGGCTGCTCGGCCGGCCGGTCCGGGTGATCGCCTATGACGATCAGACCAACGCATCGACGGTGCCGGGCATCTACACCAAGCTGATCGACGTCGACAAAGTCGACCTCATCCTTGGCCCCTACGCCACCAACATGATCGCACCGGCGATGCCGGTCGTCATGCAGAAGGGCAAGACGATCATCGGGCTGTTCGGACTCGCGGTGAACTCCGAGTTCAACTACCCGAAATACTTCGCGATGATCCCGACGGGGCAGAACACCAAGCCGTCGTTCACCGAAGGCTTCTTCGAGGTCGCCGCCAAGAACAAGATCCAGACCGTCGCGCTGGTCGCGGCCGACGCCGAGTTCGCAAACAACGCCTGCGAGGGCGCGCGTACCAACGCCAAGAAGCACAACATCAAGATCGTCTACGACCGCAAATATCCGCCGGCCACCACCGACTTCACGCCGATCGTTCGCGCGATCCAGGCGGCGAACCCGGAAGCCGTCGTGATCTGCTCCTATCCGCCGGACTCGGTCGGCATGGTGCGCGCGGTCAACGAAGTCGGCCTCAAGCCGAAGATGATCGGCGGCTCGATGGTGGGTCTGCAGATCAGCGCGATCAAGACCCAGCTTGGCCCGCTCATGAATGGCTGGATCAATTATGAGACCTGGGTGCCGACCAAGCATTTCCTGAATCCGGACGCCGAGGCGTTCCTCAAGGAATACCAGTCGCGCGCCAAGGCCGAAGGCGTCGATCCGCTGGGCTATTATCTTGGCACCTGGGGCTATGCCTATGCCGAACTGCTCGGCAAGGCGGTCGAAGGCGCAAAGAGCCTGAACGACGACAAGATCGCCGAATATCTGCGCCAGAACACGATCCCGACCATCATGGGTCCGGTCAAGTTCGGCAAGAACGGCGAGTGGGTCGATTCCGGCATGATGCAGGTCCAGTACAAGGGCATCAAGGGTAACGACCTCGAGCAGTTCCGCGGCCTCAATACGCAGACGATCCTGACCCCGGCGCAGCACGCGACCGGTGAAGCGGTCCTGCCGTTCGAGAAGGCGCAACAGCAGTAACCCGCAGAGGGTTGAAACCATCGCGGCGCCGCGCGAGCATTCGTGCGGCGCCGCCTTCGTCTCTGATCCGGATTGCCGTCGTCCCCACGAGACCATATTCCAGAGCGTGGTTATGGGTCTCCGCCGTCGCGGGGACGATCAACATGCACTGAGAGTGACCCATGCTTCTCCCCACAAGTCTCGTCGGCTCCTATCCCCAGCCTGAGTGGCTGATCGACCGCGAAAAGCTGTCGAAACAGGTGCCGCGCGTGCGCATGCACGACCTGTGGCTGGTTCCGGAAAAACACCTTGAAGCGGCGCAGGACGACGCGACGGTGCTCGCGATCCGCGACCAGGAGCGCGCCGGGCTCGACATCATCTGCGACGGCGAGCAGCGGCGCGAGAGCTATTCCAACCGCTTCGCCACCGCGCTTGAAGGCATCGACCTCGACAAGCCCGGCACCACCATCAACCGGACCGGCAAGGCCATTCCGGTGCCGCGCGTCGCCGGCAAGATCCGCCGCATGCATCCGGTCGAGGTGCGCGACGTGAAGATCCTGCGCGCCAATACCGATCGCACCATCAAGGCAACGGTTCCAGGCCCCTTCACCATGGGCAAGCAGGCGCAGGACGATTTCTACGGCAGCGAGGAAGCTGTTGCGATGGATTACGCCGCCGCGGTGAACGAGGAGATCAAGGACCTGTTCGCGGCTGGCGCCGATATCGTGCAGATCGACGAGCCGTGGATGCAGCAGCACCCCGAGAAAGCGCGGCAATACGGGCTGAAGACGCTCCAGCGCGCGCTTGACGGCGTGACCGGCACCATCGCGATCCATCTGTGCTTCGGTTATGCGCAGGTCGTGCATGAAAAGCCGACCGGCTATTCGTTCCTTGGCGAACTGGAAAATAGCGGCGTTCATCAGGTCTCGATCGAGGCGGCGCAGCCGAAGCTCGATCTGTCGGTGCTGAAGCAGTTGCCGACCAAGACCATCATCCTCGGCGTCATTGATCTCGGCGATCTCACGGTTGAGCGGCCGGAGACGGTCGCGGACCGCATCCGCGCTGCGCTCAAGGTGGTGCCGGCCGAACGCCTCGTGATCGCGCCCGATTGCGGCATGAAATATCTGCCGCGGCCGGTGGCTTTCGCCAAGATGAAGGCGATGGTCGAAGGCACGAAGATGGTGCGGAAGGAGCTGACGGGCCAGGCGTGACAGCATTTCGTTTCCGTTCGTCCCCGCGAAAGCGGGGA
>JAEWHY010000117.1 GCA_023387555.1 Pseudomonadota bacterium | reverse complement strand
ACCGAGATCCGCTGGTCGTAGATTTCCTGTGCGTCGCCGACCACCCGCGCCACGGTTCCAAGGCCCCCGGCGACTCGCATCGAGCGGGTGTTGGCAAAGGACGGCAGGCGTCCGTCGAACATGCGCGGATCGAGTTCGTAGGGTTCGCGGTTCACATCGACGTAGCAGCGGGGAAAATGCGCCCGCATCATCGGATAACCGCGGGACACCACGCCAGCGATCAGTTCGTCGACGAAGGAATCCTCGCTGCGGCGCAGGGTAAAATGATCCAGCCGAGCCGCCATCAGGAAGGCGCGCGGATAAACCGAGCCGCTATGAGGCGAATTGAAAACCACCGGACCACGCCAATGGTCCGGCTCGATCACGTCGAAAGGGGGGGCGAATTCGTCCGAAACCGTCATCGACACCGAATTTGCTGTGATCGTGGTGCGTTGGCAACATAGGCCGCCGGGGCGGGTTGCGGTATCTTTTTTCGACGTCTGCGGCGGTTTTTTGGACGTCTTTCGGGTGCCCGGGCCCCCGGCTTTCACCCGATATTTACCGAACATCGCGCTAATGGAACCGGGGCAGGGATAACGGTGGCGGCCGCGCTTGTGGCGGCATCTTGCAAGCTCAGCTCCGGACATGGAAGAAGCTTCCGGCCGCCTCCTGCGGACGGATCATCAAATCGGTTGAGTGTATGAGTAACGATCTGCCGAAAATCTTGCTTGCCGAAGACGACACCGACATGCGCCGCTTCCTGGTCAAGGCGCTGCAGAATGCCGGCTTCAGTGTCGTATCCTACGACAACGGGCTTTCGGCCTATCAGCGGCTGCGCGAGGAGCCGTTCGAACTGCTGCTGACCGATATCGTGATGCCCGAGATGGACGGCATCGAACTGGCGCGCCGCGCTTCCGAACTCGATCCCGACATCAAGATCATGTTCATCACCGGCTTCGCCGCGGTGGCGCTCAACGCGGATTCGCAGGCGCCAAAGCATGCCAAGGTGCTGTCAAAGCCCGTGCATCTGCGCGACCTCGTCAACGAGGTCCAGAAGCTGCTCGCAGCCTGAAGCGGCAGTTCGCGGTTCTTGAGTTCGTCATCGGAGCGTGGCTAAGGTTCCCTCGAAATTTCGGGGGAACGATGACACGCATCACGCGCCGCGACTTCACGATCTTTGCCGCCGCCGCGGCGCTATCCTCCGTGCCGACTTATGCGGCGCTCTCGCAGCAGCACCGGCCGCCGCACACGCGGCCGCCGGCGGTGCAGGTCGAGCAGGCCCAGATCTATCTGATCCGCGGATTGTTCGGCGTGTTCTCCAGCGGCATGGATCAGATGGCCGCGCAGTTCAAGGCGCAGGGCTATTCCAACGTGTCGCTCTGGAGCTGGACCGATGTCGAGCAGATCGCTCACGACATCATTGCCGGCCACCAGAACGGCGACGATGCGCATGTCATCCTGATCGGACATTCGCTGGGCTCGAATGCGGTGGTGCAGGTCGCCGATCGCCTGGCGCAGGCCGGCATTCCCGTTGACCTCGCGGTGACCTTCGACATCACCGAAGACCTGAGCGTGCCGCTCAATGTGCTGCGGTTCGAGAACTTCTACCAGAATAACGGTTTCGGCCGTCCAGCCGTCATCCCGCCGGGCTTCACCGGGCAGTTTCAGAACATCAACCTGTCCGACGATCCGCGGCTCGATCACGGCAATATCGACAATGCGCCGCAGCTCCAGCAGATCGTGATGAAGCAGGTCTATGACATCACGCATACGCATGTGAACACACGCGTGGCGCGGCGCAGAGACCAGCGGCGAGGCTAGCTACCGACGGCGTCTCATGTCCGCCGCGATCACCTTCGCTGCGTTGTGACCCGGTGCGCCGGTGACGCCGCCGCCGGGATGCGTGCCTGAGCCGCAGAGATAGAGCCCCGCCAGTGGACTGCGGTAATCGGCATAGCCCAGCATTGGCCGTGCCGAGAAAATCTGATCGAGGCTCATGGCCCCGTGGAAGATGTCGCCGCCGATCAGGCCGAAATCGCGTTCGAGGTCGAGCGGGGTCAGCGCCTTGCGCGCGATCACGCTCTGCTTGAAGCCGGGCGCGTATTTGTCGACCGTTGCGATCATCAGGTCGGCGACGGTGTCGCGGCGCTGATCCCATGAGGAACCGTCCGGAAGCGCCGGCGCGACATGCTGGCAGAACAGGCTGGCGACGTGCTGGCCTTTCGGGGCGAGCGAATCGTCGAGCGTGGACGGGATCAGCATCTCGACGATCGGCTCGCGGCTCCAGCCAAACTTGCGCGCGTCGTCATAGGCGCGGTCCATGTAATCGAGCGTCGGCGCGATGATGATGCCGGCAGTATGGTGATCGGCCAGCGCGCGGCCGGGCAGGGCGGTAAAGCTCGGCAATTCGGACAGCGCGACATTCATCCGGAAGGTGCCCGAGCCGCATTTCCAGCGCTTCATGCGCGCCAGGAAATCCTGCGGCAACGCGGCCTCGGGGATCAGCCGCTCGTAGAGCAGCCGCGGGTTGACGTTGGAGACGATGGCGCGGGCGCGGATGGCGCGGCCGTCATCCAGTACGACACCGGCGGTGCGGCCCTTCTCGACGATCACCTCGCGCACGCCCGCCTTGGTCTCGATGTCGGCACCGTGCGAGCGGGCTGCTTTCGCCATCGCCTGGGTGATCGCGCCCATGCCGCCGATGGCATGGCCCCAGATGCCCTTCTTGCCGTTCACCTCGCCGAAGCAGTGATGCAGCAACACATAGGCTGAGTTCGGTGTGTAGGGACTGGCATAGTTGCCGACCACGGCATCGAAGCCGAGCACCGCCTTGATC
>JAEWHY010000062.1 GCA_023387555.1 Pseudomonadota bacterium | reverse complement strand
ACGCTGGCCGGCAATGTGCTGCAATACAAGATCCGTCTCGACCGCGACAAGGCGAAGGCGCTCAACGTGCCGATCGCCACGATCTTCGAGACCATGCAGAGCACGTTCGGCAGCCTGTACGTCAACGACTTCACGCTGTTCGGCCGCAACTTCCAGGTCAATCTGTCGGCCGAGGCGAACTTCCGCGAACGGCCCGACGATCTGAAGCATGTGTTCGTGCGATCCGCATCCGGCGCGATGATCCCGATCGACACCCTGCTGACGGTGGAACGCATCGTCGGACCGGATCAGATCGACCGCTTCAACGCATTCACCGCCGCCAAGGTGATGGGCAATCCGGCGCCCGGATATTCGTCCGGCCAGGCGATCCAGGCGATGCGGGAGGTCGCGCGCGAGGTGCTGCCGGACGGCTATCAACTCGCCTGGTCCGGGCAGGCGTTCCAGGAGATAGCCGCCAGCGGCTCCGGCAATCAGGCCTTTCTGTTCGGCCTGATCATGGTGTTCCTCATCCTGGCGGCGCAATACGAGCGGTGGTCGTTGCCGTTCGCGGTGGTTCTGGCGGTGCCGTTCGCGCTGTTCGGAGCGCTGGTTGCGATCTGGCTGCGTGGTCTCAACAACGACGTGTATTTCCAGATCGGGCTTGTGACCCTGATCGGCCTGGCCTCGAAGAATGCGATTCTGATCGTGGAATTCGCTGCGATGAAGCGCAGGGAAGGGCTGGACGTGATGAGTGCGGCCATCGAAGCGGCGAAGCTGCGCTTCCGGCCGATCGTCATGACCTCGCTCGCCTTCATCCTGGGCTGTGTGCCGCTGGCGATTTCAACAGGCGCGGGCGCCGCCAGCCGTCACTCGATCGGCACCGGGGTGATCGGCGGCATGCTGGCGGCGACGTTCGTCGCCGTCTTCTTCATCCCGCTGTTCTTCAGGCTGGTGTCCAGGAGCCGTGCAAAGCCCATCTCCGGGGAGACCTCTTTGGAGGCGGAGCCGAAGCAAACGGTGACATAGCGCGACCCGGCCGCACCCGGATCGTCGTCGATCACTGATCGGCGCTTCAAAAAATTCCAGCGGCGTCGCAGGGGACTGTGGCGCCGCTGGTGTTTTCAGTGATGCTTCAGAATTTTGCCGAGACGGTCTTGCCGCCGGGCGGGGTGATCTGCACCACGCCCTTCGGCTGCGCCGGAAGATCCGCGGTCGCCTTGCCGGTCAGCTTGCCGCCGTCGCCGGCCTCAAGCGCAATCCGCTGGGTCTTGCCGCCGGCGGACAGGATCGCGAGACCCTTGTAGCCGGCGATCGCGACCGGCTTGTCGTCGTGATCGCTGACATAGACCTCGACCGCTCCGCCCTTGGCGACCAGTTCGACGTGATAGTCACCCGCTTCGGCCATCTGGCCGCCGTTCTTGCCCGTCTCGGCGTGGCTGTGCCCGTGTCCATGCTTGTGCTGGGCATGGGCTGCACCCGGCATTGCGAACGCAAGCACGGTAGCCACAGCGATCCATTTGAACGTCATTCTCAAGTCTCCCCCTTGTTTAATAGGATGGCGTCGATGGAGCCGCCGGCGTCGGGGCTCCGGTTTCCGTTTTGCTCGTCATGCAAAGGCTTTCGACCGCCTTGCGGCCGAAGGCGATCACCAGAAGCGGCGTCACGAAGGCATCGAGCAGCGTCGCGCTGATCAGGCCGCCAAAGATCGTCACCGCGACCGGATGCAGGATCTCCTTGCCCGGGCTGGCCGGATCGATCAGCAGCGGCACCAGCGCGACACCGGCGGCGAGCGCCGTCATCAGCACGGGAGTCATCCGCTCGAGGCAGCCGCGGGTGATGAGTTCGCGGCCCCACGGCATGCCTTCATGCAGGTGCAGGTTGATGATGTGGCTGATCTTGAGGATGCCGTTGCGCGAGGCGATGCCGGTGAGGGTGATGAAGCCCACCATGCTCGCAACCGACAGCGGCTGGCTGACCAGCCACAGCGCTGCGACCGATCCGATCAGCGCCAGCGGCACGCTGCCGATGATGATCAGCGACAGGATGCTCGACTTGTACCGGCTGTAGAGGATCGCGAAGATCAGCAGCAGCGAGACCAGCGAGAGCAGGCCGATGGTGCGCGCTGCCTGCTCCTGCGCCTGGAACGTGCCTTCGAGATTGACGAAGGTGCCCTCCGGCATTTTGGTCCCGGCCAGCAGCGCCCGGATCTGCTCGACCAGCTTCGCCATGTCGGCGTCGCCGTCCGAGTTGGCCAGCACGACAAGGCGGCGCCGTCCGTTCTCGCGCAGGATCTGGTTCGGGCCGACCGTCTCCGTGATTTCGGCGACCTGCCGCGCCGGGATCCAGCCGGCGGGCGTCTCGATCAGGAGGTCGCCCAGTCCTTGCGTCGTGCGCAGGGCTTCGGGCAGCCGCATCACCACATCGAAGCGGCGATATCCGTCGACCACCCGCGACACCACGCGCCCGTTCGACAGACGGCTGAGCTGGTCGATCACCGCGGCCGGCTGCACGCCATAGAGCGCGGCCCGCCGATAATCGACCCGGATTTCCAGCTGGGGGATCAGCACCTGCTTCTCGACCTGCACATCGGTCAGGCCGGGGATCGCCGCGAGTTTGCTGCGCAGTTCTTCGGCGGTGTTGCGCATGGTGTCGAGATCATCGCCGAAGATCTTCAGCGCGATTTCGGATCGCACGCCGGACAGCATGTGATCGAGCCGGTGCGCGATCGGCTGGCCGATATTCACCGACAGCGGCAGCACGCCGAGTCGCGAGCGGATATCCGCAACGACTTCGGTCTTGGGGCGGGACGACCTTTTCAGGTCGACCTCGAGCTCCGTGACGTGGATGCCTTCGGCGTGCTCGTCGAGCTCGGCGCGGCCGGTGCGGCGGCCGACCGATTTGACCTCCGGCACCTGCATGATGAGCTGTTCGGCGATGGTGCCGACGCGGTTCGATTCCGCCAGCGAGACGCCCGGATTGAATTGCACCAGGATGTTGAAGGTGCCTTCGTTGAACGGCGGCAGGAACGAGCGCGGCAGGGTGAGCGCGGCGGCCGCTGCGCCGGTCACGAGGATCAGCGTGACCCCAAGGATCAGCCTCGCGTTGTCGTAAGCGGCCGCGAGTGCCCCGCCATACCAGCGCTTGAGCACGCGAACGAGCCAGCCCTCATGCTCGTCCAGGCTCTTTATTCCCGGCAGCATGTAATAGGCCATCACCGGCGTCAGCGTGATCGAGACCACGAGGCTCGCCAGGATCGAGACGATGTAGGCGACCCCGAGCGGGGCAAACAGCCGCCCTTCGATGCCGCCGAGCGCGAACAGCGGCACGAACACCAGCACGATGATCATCGTCGCGTAGACGATTCCGGAGCGCACCTCCTGCGAGGCGCTGACCACAATGTCGAACACCGAGCGCGGATTGCCGAGCGCGCGGTTCTCGCGCAGCCTCCGGAAGATGTTCTCGACGCCGACGACGGCATCGTCAACGAGTTCGCCGATGGCGATCGCGATGCCGCCGAGCGTCATGGTGTTGATCGACAGCCCGGCAAAATAGAACACCACCGCGGTGATCAGGATCGAGGCCGGAATTGCGGTCAGTGATATGACGGTGGTGCGCCAGTTCAGCAGGAACAGGTACAGCACGATCGCGACCACGACGAAGGCTTCGAGCAGCACCGTCTGCACGTTGCCGATCGACGTCTCGATGAAATTGGCCTGACGGAAGATGACCTGATCGGCCTTGATGTTGTGCGGCAGCGTGGCGTTGAGTTCCTTCAGCGCGTCCTCGACCTTGCGCGTCAGGGCCACGGTGTCGACATTGGGCTGCTTCTCGACGGCGACGATGACCGCGGGCTTGCCCATGTATCCGGAATCGCCCCGCTTGGCGCGGGCGGCATATTCGACGGTTGCGACCTGATGCAGATAGACCGGTTTGGCGTCGACCTTGGCCACCACGATGTTGCGCAGGTCGTCGAGGCTGGTGGTGCGGCCGATGTTGCGGATCAGGTATTCGCGCGAAT
>JAEWHY010000026.1 GCA_023387555.1 Pseudomonadota bacterium | reverse complement strand
CGACGCTCGCGTTGCGTGATCCGCGGCTTCACGTCTGCTCGCGGCTGGACAATGCTCCTATCCGGCGAAGGCCTGGCGGCCGCTGTGTTGGTCGGGGCCTCGCGGACTGCGGGGCCAGGTGCCGGATCAGGTGCGGGAAGTGGTATCGCAGCGGATGGCTCGGCCTCAGCGCGATCCGCGGGCGTGGCCAAACCGGTGGTGCCCGTCTCCTGAACCGAGGCATTTGCGGATCGGGCGGCCGACGGGACCGAAGGCACGGATGGCAGTGCGGCCCGCGCGGCCGCCGGTTTGGGAACCGCGCGTGACGATATCTTCCGATCAGCCGGTTTGAGGCAGCGCGCCTCCAGATTGGGCCAGACCTGCTCCTGGCAGGGCTTGCCGGTTGCGCTGGCCCCCTCGGCCGCGAGGCGCACCTCCTGCTCCGGCTTTGCATTTGACCAGGCCCCAATCGACGCCGAGTTGGCGTTGAGGATGGCGAGAACGCCCACCGCGCCGATCAAAACCGCGGCCCCGCCGACCAGTGTTGCCGAAATGCGCCCCCCTAATCGCTCGCGCGATCCGAGCGGACGGTCAAATGAAACGCGGAATGGGTTGAGTATCGTCATGGCGGCTCCGTCTGCGAAAACAGAGCGCCGGCTCCATCGTTCCGTTGCGCGCGGTAAAGCCGGGGTCACAAGCATGTGGCTTCGCGGGATGGTGTCTCATTGCTAAAGGAAATCGCAGGAGCGCCTTGCATAGGAGCGCCTTGGCATGATGAACCGACGGCAGCTCGTCACCGGGATCGGCGCGATGACCGCACTGCCGCTCATGGCGTCACCGCCGCTGGCGCAAACCGGCGTGAGCCGTGCCACCGCCTTCGCATTCTCGTTCAAGACGCTGGACGGTCGCGACCTGCATCTCGCCGATCGGTTCGGAAAGCCGGTGCTGGTGGTCAATACCGCCTCGCTGTGTGGCTACACGCCGCAATATGCCGGTCTCGAAGCCCTGTGGACGCGCTACCGCGACCGCGGCCTGCTGGTGATCGGCGTGCCGTCGAACGATTTCGGCGGACAGGAGCCCGGCGGCCCGTCCGACATTCACGGCACCGCGCACCGGCATGGCGTTACCTTCCCCCTCACCGAGAAGGTCTCGGTCAAGGGCGAGAGTGCGCATCCCTTCTATCGCTGGGCCGCGGTCCAGCGGCCGGGCGAAACGCCGCGCTGGAACTTCCACAAATATCTGGTCGGGCAGGACGGCACGCTGGCCGCCGCTTTCGCCTCTGCAATCGAGCCGACCGACTCGCGGGTGATCGTCGCGATCGAACGGCAGCTCCCCTCCACCTAAATGGACTTTGGATCAACCGCGCGGGCATACGCCTGCCATGTCCCGAAATCGGTCAGGCGCTTCTCACAAGCGCTTGGATTACGGCACATTTTTCCCGTCCGCGCCAAGACAGCTAACCTTAATCCCCATCCCCGCCGGTACCCGTGTGAGGATTCGTTGACTCTTGTGGCAGACCGAGCTTTCCATGGCTATGAATGCCATGGGGCCGTCCCGGCCCGCGGCTCATGGGGGGTCTATCATGCGCCACTCGCTCGCATGCGCTATCCTGATCTCTGCATCGCTGGCGGGCGGTGCGGCTTTCGCTCAGACACCAGCCGGAACGGCCGGCGCAAAATGCGCCAATCCGAATGCGCTCGGCGTGAGCCGTACGGTCGAGATCGACACCACCGGGGGGCCTGGCTTCGGCTTCGAACATTTCAAGCAGCATGACTTCCTGCGCAACAAGGAAGTGCTGCTGACCTTCGACGACGGTCCCTGGCCGACCACGCCGAAGGTGCTTGCGGCGCTCGCCGAGGAATGCGTGAAGGCGACCTTCTTCATCATCGGCAAGCACGCGACCTATTATCCGGACATCCTCAAACAGATCGCCGAAGGCGGGCACACCGTCGGCTCGCATACCTGGAGCCACGCCGATCTCGGCCGCAAGAACATCACGCCCGAACAGGCGAAGGACGAGATCGAGAAGGGCATCAGCGCCATCAACTCCTCGCTCGGCGCTCCGGCCGCGCCGTTCTTCCGCTTCGTGGCGCTTCGGCATCCGCCGGCCATGGTCACCTATCTCGGCGAGCGCAACATCGCGATCTTCTCGACCGACATGGACTCGTTCGACTTCAAGGCCCGCCGGCCCGAGCAGGTCGTCAACGCGGTGATGACCAAGCTGAAGAAGTTCGGCAAGGGCATCGTCCTGATGCACGATTTCCAGACCCAGACCGCCGAGGCGATCCCCGATCTGCTGAAGCAGCTCAAGGAAGGCGGCTACAAGGTCGTCCACATGCGCGCGAAGGACACCGTCAAGTCGATCGCCAAATACGACGAGATGATCAAGAAAGAGGCCAAGCTCCCGACCGTCGACCAGCGCCCGACCGCGAGCGTCGTTCGCACCGTCGACTAGCCTTCCTCACCGATGCCTGATGAAATCGCCGGGCTCGCCCGGCGATTTCTTTTTTGCGGCAGCGGCGGCACAATGACCGCCGCGCCTGTCGCGTAGATCAACCACCCGTGTCGAGCATGACCTATCGCTTCATCGGCTACGCCATCGTTTCGGAAGACGGCATGCTGGCCGATGCTGGCAAGACGATTCCGCCGTCCATGATCGTGAAAGCCGACCAGGACGTCTTCATGCGCGGGCTCGATGCGGCGGCTGCGCTCGTGCATGGCAAGAATTCCGCCGAACAGCCGACCTCCCCCGAGCGGCGTCGGCTGATCGCGACCCATGCCGTCGCCACCACCGCGCCGATCGCCGGACAGCCGCATGCGCTGCACTGGAACCCGCAAGGGATTGCGGTCGAGGCGGCCCTCGAAGCGCTCGGCGTTCCCGGCGACGACATCGCGATCATTGGCGGAACCGATATCTTCGGCCTGTTCCTGCCGCGCTATGCGGCGTTTCATCTGACCCGCGCGGCCGGCGTCCGCCTGCCCGGCGGCCTGCCCATTTTCCCCGGCGTCCCACAGGCGACGCCCGAGACGCTGCTGGCCGCGGCCGGTCTGAAGCCGGGCCCTGTTCAGATGCTGGATGCCGGGCGACAGGTCTCTCTGGTCACCTGGACGTCAGCTTGACGCGATGCGCTGCCCGGCGCGGACGGTGTGGTCGGCCGGCAACGTCTTTCGGCAATGCGCGTCCCGGTAGGCCGGTAAGGGTGACGCCGCCAATTATTCAGGCAATCTGAACGCGAATTCCAATTTTGATTCTTCGGTCACGCGGGGCCGGCGGTAGTGAGGCCGATCCCGCAGAGGTTCCTCCCGCGTGGCGTATCAAACTTGGGGCGGCTCACTCGGCCGCCCCCTTTGTTTGAGACCGGATCAGCGCCAGTCTCGCGCGGCCTTGCGGAAAAGCCGCGGCGGTTCGCCCACATAACGCGGGTTGATCGCGCAGTCTCCGCCGGTTGCCGACATCGCCGCCAGACATTGCCGCAGCGTGAAATAGGAGCAGTCCATCGCGCCGTCGTACTCGCGCGCGCAGTATTTCGTCTCGTAGACGTAGTTGCGGGCGGCAGCGGGTGCAGCCGATATGGCAATCAGCGTCGCTGTCGCCGCCGCAAGTATCACGCCCGTCATCACGCCCCGCATCTCATAGCTCCTTCACGCGCTGTATCGTTCGGTCGCAGGATCGAGATAGCGTTCCTGTCCCGGACGCCAAGCCCCAATTGCGAAGATCACCAGAAGGCCGCCGATCAGCGAAAGGTTCTTCAG
>JAEWHY010000012.1 GCA_023387555.1 Pseudomonadota bacterium | reverse complement strand
AGACGCTCGGCGATTTCATCAAGGCGGCGAAGGAAAAGCCGGGTCAGCTCAACGTCGGCACCATTGCCGCCGGATCGAGCCAGAACCTCGGCGCCGAATTGTTCAAGTCGGTCACCGGGCTGGATTTCGTCATCGTCCCGTTCAAGACCTCGGGTGACGTTCTGGTCGCCCTGGAACGCAACGATATCCAGATGGCTGCGGAATTCTACGCGGCGCTGCGCGGCAGCCTCGATGCTAAGAAGTTCATCCCGGCCGCAGTCTCCGGCGTGAAGCGCGGCGCTTACCTGCCTGATGCGCCGACGGCGATCGAGGCCGGCGTGCCGAACTTCGAGGTGACGTCCTGGAACGCGATTTTCGCGCCGGCAGGCACCCCGCCTGAGGTGGTCGCCACCCTGAACAAGGCGCTCAACGAAGTGCTGGCCGATCCGGAGGTGAAGAAGAAGGCGCTCGAACTCGGTATCGATGCGCGCGGCTCCACGCCCGAGGAACTCGGCGCGCGCCTCAAGGACGACATCGTCAAGTGGAAGCAGGTCATCGAGAAGGCCGGCATCGAGAAGCGTTGATGACTGCGATCGATTTCACGACGCGGCGGAAGCCCAGTTTCCAGCTTCCGCCGAATGCCTGCGACGCCCATTGCCATGTGTTCGGTCCGGGCGACGTGTTTCCCTATGCGCCGAACCGCCGCTACACGCCGGACGACGCCCCGAAGGAAATGCTGAAGGCGCTGCACGATCATCTCGGCGTGACGCGCGCCGTGATCGTGCAGGCCAGTTGCCATGGCAGCGACAACCGCGCGATGCTGGATGCGCTGGCCTGGCAGCCGGACCTGTATCGCGGCGTCGCGATCCTCGACGCCAATACGCCGGGGTCCGACATTCCGATCATGCATCGGGCCGGCGTGCGCGGTGCGCGCTTCAATTTCGTGAAGCATCTCGGCGGCTCCCCCGACATGGCGGTGTTCGCCAACATCATGCGCCGCATCAAGCCGCTGGGCTGGCATGTGGTGCTGCATGTCGATGCGCCGGACATCATCCCGCTCTCGGACATGATGCGCGGCCTGACGCTGCCCTTCGTCATCGACCATATGGGACGCGTGCCGGCCAAGGACGGCGTCGACCAGAAGCCGCTGCAGGCGCTGCTCGACCTCGCCAAACTCGATCGCTGCTGGATCAAGGTGTCGGGCTCCGAGCGGATCGATCTGCCGCCTTATGACAAGGCGATCCCGATCGCGAAGAAGATCGTGGAGGCGATCCCGGATCGCGTGCTCTGGGGCACGGATTTCCCGCATCCCAATTCCACCCATGAAGCGGACGAGGCCGATCTGGTCGATCTGCTGCCGAAGATCGTGCCCGATCCGGTGCTGCAGAAGAAGCTGCTGGTGGACAACCCGGCGAAGCTCTACGGCTACTAGCGTCCACGCGGGCCCGGAACGCGGCTGCGCCGTTGCGCTGCCGCGACCGGCGGAAATGCGGTGGCGGCGCTTCGGCGCGGCGGTCGAGCCCGCAACAAAATGGGCCCATCGCGTGAACCCATGAACCGGAACGGCTTTTTTTTTACGGCGGAAAAGTCAGTTTTCTGACGGCAGTGCGAACGCCGTGCGAAACTCGTATTCGCAGGACTCGCAGGACCAGCTGTTGAGGATCGTGCCGTCTCCCAGAAATTCCGTGGCCCAGGCTGCGAACAGCCGCTCACCACAGGACGGGCAGGCCGGCCGGCGAAAAGCTGGGTAAACGACGCGGGCCGGATCGACAGAAGACAGTCTCATTCGGTCCTCCTTTCGTTTTACCCCTCCTCCCAAGAGAACCGAGTGTATGCTCCGTTCGTGGCAACTTAGCGACGCCTGATTCAAAACACGTTCGCTTTCGCGGAAAATGCGATGCAAGCCGTCAACGCGGCGAGAGGAAGGCGCGTGTTTTCTTGAGGCTGCGCTGCATCGCACGCGAAGCGCCGATGCCGTGCAAGGCGGGAATATCCCGGAATATGACGTGATGAGAGGTTGCGTTGCCGGTATACTTGCCCTGGACCGAGGCCGAACTCGTCATCATCGACCGGGCGTTGACGCGCCTCACGATGCTGGGGCTGGAAGCCAGCGCTGACGTCGTCAAGAGCGGCGAGGGGATCGTGACGCTGTCGCAGGCCGACGCCAAGGCGCCGGAGCCGCGCATCGTGATTTTCGAGTTCCACAAACTGAAGCGGAGCGAGACCGACGCGCGCGCGCACTTCGTGGTGCAGATCCAGTCCATCGGCGGCGAGGCGCAGGCCTTGCAACGGCACGGATGCGTCTACGCCGGCTCGCCGCTGTTCGCGCTCACCAAGGCGGAAAAGGACGTGCAGGACGGATTTGCCGCCAAGGACACGTTCGACATGGCGGCGAATGCCTATTGGCTGAAGATCTGAAGGATTCAGCGGACGTTGGCGCGCGATCCCGTCATGACGGCGCCTCGTTGAGGCCAAAGGGGCACGCATCCCTGCGCCGCTAGTCCGGACGCAGGCGCCGCGCCGGCGTCAGGTCCTGCGCCCCTGTTCGGCAAGCAGCGCGTCACGCTCCTTGGTCAGGCGCTCGAGCTCCTCGCTCTGCTGGGAAATCCGGTCGGAGGCCAGCGCTTCGTCGGCCGCGCCGGATCGGACGGCGGCCTGCTCAATGAGCTGGCTGAGGTTGTCCCGCACGATCGCGATCCGGCGTTCGAGTTCCTCGATCGATCGTTCCTCGGCCATGCTCAAGCCTTTGTTCAAACGTGCCATCGCGTAGCGCGCGCGGCGTGCGCGTCGGACTTTTCTAGGCCGAAATGCCACAGTCGACAATACGGGCCGCCGGTCGATGCCGGGCCGATCGCCGCGCCGGAGTCGCGCTGTGCGCGGCCTCTGAACCGGCCTGCCTCATTGCAGTCCGCGGCGGCTGCTGCTCTGCGGGGGGCTGTACGAGAACGAGGAGGCCGGGCCCTGGTGCACCCTGCTGCAGATCAGCGCCGAGCCGTAGCGGTAGCAGCTGCGGCCATCGGCGGTGACGGTGGTCGAACCATAGGTGTAGGCCGTTCGACCGTCGCTGAACGTCGTGATGCTCCCGTAAAAGGCGCCCTCCGGGTTGCGATACGGCGTGGTGTCGTGGCGCCGGGGCGTGACATTCGGGTCGGCGGTGCTGTTGCGATAGCGAAATCCGGTCGTGCCGTTGCTGCAGGTCATCGTGTCGCCGTGCAGGTAGCAGACCTGGGCTTGCGCTGCGGTCGAAACGAACAGCAGGGCGGCGGCGATGGCGACAAGGCGCATGAAACGGGGCCCTCGGGATCAGGCAGCGCGATCCGGCGACCGCGCCGCGCAGCATACAGGCTGACGGCCGGACGCCCAAACGGCTTGGGTGCGACCGCTAATGGATTCGGGGGAGGAGTGCCGCGCCGACCGTGCGGCGCGGGCCCCCGGCCGCAGAAGGGCAACGCGAACGGGGCCCGGCGTGGGCCCGTGTCCGGCTTCCCTTTGGTTGCCGCTAGTAGACGACCAGGTTGCACGCGTCCTGCTGCTCCAGGCAGGTCTTCAGCATGGCGCCTTTCACAAGAGCGGGCTTGCCGGCCTGGCCGTAATGTCCGGCCGAAAGCCCCGATGACGCCAGCGCGGCGGTCACGGCCGTGGCGCCGACGGCGATTAGCAGGGCAGCGAGGATGACAGTGCGGAGCATGGCGATCTCCAGCGTGCGTTTCACGAGGCGAATGTCCTCGTGAGTTGCCGGAGCTGCCCAACGCGCGCCATGAACCCTCCGTTCCGCAGCGGATCGGCGAACGAGGCGTTCGAACGCGACACTGCGGCAGCGTCGAGCGAATACATGGCTGAATTCCGTAACGATATTGCGGCCTTTGTTCAGCGCGAGGTCGTGCAGTCATACATCGACACCGGCACGCG
>JAEWHY010000243.1 GCA_023387555.1 Pseudomonadota bacterium | reverse complement strand
CTGCCGAGGATCGTCAGGAACAGCGCGCCATGCAAAAGGCTGATCGCAATGGCCGGAACGCGGCGCGACGCCACCGGCGTGGCGGGCGCCACCGGTTGCGCCACGCGGCGCGGCGCTGCTATAGCCGCGGCCTGGTCGAGGGTGATCAATATGCGTTCTCGCTCTTCAGCAGCGCGAACGGCGTCATCAGCACGATGTAGAGGTCGAACAGCACCGACCAGTTCTCGATATAATAGAGGTCGTATTCGACGCGCTTCTGGATCTTTTCCTGAGTGTCGGTCTCACCGCGCCAGCCGTTGATCTGGGCCCAGCCGGTGACGCCCGGCTTCACCCGGTGGCGCGCGAAATAGCCGTCCACGGCCTCGTCATAGAGACGCGCGGCGGCCTTGGCGTTGACCGCATGCGGACGCGGGCCGACGAGCGACAGGTTGCCCTTGAACACCACGTTGAAGAGTTGCGGCAATTCGTCGAGGCTGGCCTTGCGAATGAAGCGCCCGACGCGGGTGACACGCGGATCGCCTTTGGTCACGAGCTTGTTTGCGGCGGCGTCGCATTGATCGACGTACATCGACCGGAATTTGTAGACCTCGATCAGGTCGTTGTTGAAGCCGTAGCGCTTCTGCTTGAACAGCACGGGGCCGCGGCTGTCGAGCTTGATGGCGATCGCAATCACCGCCATGACCGGCAGCGCCGCGAGCAGCATCAGGCCGCCGACGATCTTGTCGAACAGCCATTTCATCACGACGTCCCAGTCCGCGATCGGACGGTCGAACACGTCGAGGACCGGCACAGTGCCGATGTAGGAATAGGACCGGGGACGGAACCGCAGCTTGTTGGAATGCGCCGACAGCCGGATATCGACCGGCAGCACCCACAGCTTCTTGAGCATCGACAGGATGCGGTTCTCGGCGCTGATCGGCAGCGAGAAGATCACAAGGTCGATGCGGGTGCGCCGCGCGAATTCGACGAAGTCATCGACGGTGCCGAGCTTGGCATATCCACCGCAATGGTCTGGCGACCGGTCGTCGTTGCGGTCGTCGAACACGCCGACGACGCGCACGTCGCTGTCCTCCTGGTCCTTCAGCGCCTCGATCAGCGCTTCGCCGGTGGGGCCGCCGCCGACGATGACGGTGCGGCGGCTGAGGCGACCCTCGCGCATCCACCGCCGGACCAGGAGGTAGAAGGCGGTGCGCGATGCGCCGAGCACCAGAAGGCCGACGCCCCAGAAGGATGCGAGCCATACGCGAGACAACGTCAAATCCAGCTTGAAGAAGAACGACACCGCGATCGCAAGCAGGAACACCATGGACCACGCCGAAAGCAGGCGCGCCATCTGTCTGAGCGGTCGGCGAAAGGCGTTGATCTGGTAGATGTCGACGGCCTGGAAGGCGAAGATCGACAGCATCGAAATGCCGGCGATTGCGAAGATATACGACCAGCGAAAGCCCTCAGCCGGGAACACATAGGCGTAGTAGACCAGCGTTCCGACGAAGGCGATCGCCATCGATTCGATGACGCGGACCAGTCCGGCTACAACGATCGGAGAGATCGCGGAGCGTATCGCCACCGATGCTGCAGCTAGCGCTGCCGGAGACAATTGCCGTTTGGCGCGCGGAGCCGCATCCACACTGCCGGTCGTGGCAGAGGCAGCAGCAGACGCGCCCAGCATCTTGCGAGCGTCCAGATCGTACATAACGCCGTCCCTCGGCCCGTCATGCTTGAGCGCGGACCTTTTTATGGGGACAGGTCTTATCGGAAAAGATTCAACAAAAGCTTATTGCTTTTTAGCTTTTGCGAGCCGCGATTGCCGCGCGATATGCATCGATTCCGCCCTCGACCATGTCGTCCAGGGAGAAACTGGTTCGTATCCGTTCGCGTAACAAGGCTGCGGCCTCCCGCATGGTTTCCGGCGCGTTAACGGCTTCGCTCAACTTGTCTTCAAGTGCCTTGCTATTGTCAGGCGGGATCAGACGGTTCGCAAAGGGGCCGAACATGTCGGGCATGCCGCCGACGTGGGTCGCGATCAGTGGCTTGCCGGCCGCAGCGGCTTCCAGCACGATGTAGGGAAAGGACTCCATGCGCGACGGCACGACCATGATCCGGCCGAGCGCAAAAGCCTGACGCGCCGGCATCGGCGGCAGAAAGCGGACGGCCGCGGCCAGTCCGGATCGTGCGGCCTGTTGTTTCAGTTCTTCGCCCGAACCACCTGCGCCGACAATGGTTGCGGTCAAGGTCACGCCCCGCGCGCGCAGCGCGGCCATGGCGTCGAGCAGAACGTCGATGCCCTTCAGATGGCGCAGCTCTCCGATATAGAGGAGATCGGTCGCATCCTCGCGTAGCGGGACGGCGTCGAATTCGGAGGCGCCGACGCCATTGTGGACGATCCGCGAGAGCGCTGCAGGTTCGCCAACCTTGGTGCGGAACAGCTTTGCGATGAAGGCGCTCTCGAACACGAACAGGTCGGTGCGCCGGTTCAGGATTTTCTCCAGCGACAGATAGATGAAGCCGCTGGCGGTGCCGGGCTGAAACAGAAGGCTGCCGCCATGCGGCGTGCAGACCCGCAGCGGTCCGCCGGACGACACCGCGAGCCGCGCATAGGCCGCGCCCTTGGCGCCGTGACCATGGATAACGTCGGGCGTGGTTTCCGACACGCGTCGGGCGACATGCCGAACCGCTCCGATGTCCGCATATCCGATCTGACGGCTCATCGGCAGGCGCGACACCCCGAGCCGCAGATCCGGCGACAGCGCGTCCAGCACCGTGACGGCGTTTTCACCGCCGGTCGAGGCGTCGCAGATCAGGCCGACGCTATGGCCGCGTGCGGCCTGGCCGCGGGCCACGTCAACGACATGGCGAAACAGCCCGCCCACCGGCGATCGCAGGACATGCAGGATGCGCAGCGAAGAAGCGGAGTGGCTCATGGCGGGGCCGGGCGGGAGTTCGTTAAATCCCATTAACCGATCCCGCTATGGTCGTAATTCTGCCGTCTGCCAATCACCTTGCGCTTATTCGACGCATCTTTTGCCGTAATTAACGCAGCCGAAACCATAATCGGGGGAAATGGCGCGGTTCAGTGTGGTGGAGTCGGTGATGCAGTCCGCAGAGCATGGTGGCGTCGTCGTGCCGCGTCCCGGTGTCGATAACGAGCTGGACCTGCGCGCGCTCGGAGTGGCGCTGTGGCGCCGGAAATGGCTGATCCTGCTGCCGACGCTGCTCGTCGCCATGGCGACTTTGTCCATCGTCAACCAGATCACCCCGCGGTTCAAATCCGAAGCCAAGATCGTGGTCGAGGGACGCGAGAACGTCTTCCTGCGGCCCGAGGCGGAAAAATCGATCGACCGCGCAGCGGCCGACCAGGAGGCGATCGCGACGCAGGTCCAGATCCTGCAGTCGCGCGATATCGCCCGTCAGGTGATCCGCGAGCTGAAGCTCGGCGAGCGCCCCGAATTCGACCCCGTGCTGAAGGGCGTTTCGCCGACCAGCACGTTCCTTGCGGCGCTTGGCTTTGGCCGCGACCGGCTGAACATGACACCGGAAGAACGGGTCATGGAGGTTTATTTCGAACGGTTGACCGTCTCCGCCGTCGAGCGCTCGCGCGTCATCACCATCGAATTCCTGAGCCATGATCCGGAGCTTGCCGCCAAGGTCGTCAACGCCATCGTCGACGCCTACATGAAGATGCAGCAGCAGGCCAAGGTCGAGCAGACCCGCAGCGCCAGCGCCTATCTCGCCAGCGAGATCCAGCAGCTGCGCAAGACGGTGCAGGAAGCCGACGCCAAGGTCGACGAGTTTCGCGCCAAGGCCAACCTCTTTATCGGCAACAACCAGACCAGCCTGAACACGCAGCAGCTCGGCGAACTGACCACCCAGCTCGCGACGGTCCGCGCGCAGAAGGCCGACCTCGATGCGCGGTCGAGGGCCATCCGCGACATGCTCAAGGGCGGCAAGCCGGTCGAGTCAGCGGATATCGCCAATTCCGATCTGTTGAAGCGGCTGGCCGAGCAGCGCGTGCTGCTGCGCGCGCAGCTTGCCGAGCAATCCTCGACGCTGCTCGATCGGCATCCGCGCATCCAGGAACTGAAAGCGCAGATCAACGCGCTCGATACCCAGATGCGCGGCGAACTGGAGCGTGTGGTGATCGCCATCGAGAACGATGCGCGGATCGCCCATGCCCGCGTCGAGCAGACCAGCGAGGCGATCAATCGCCTCAAGACCCAGATCAGCAATGCCTCGCCGCAGGACGTGCAGCTGCGGGCGCTCGAACGCGAGGCGAAGGCCCAGCGCGACCTTCTGGAATCCTATCTCGCACGCTACCGCGAGGCCACGGCCCGCGAGAATATCGACGCCGCGCCCGCCGAGGCCCGCGTGATCTCGCGTGCCACCGTGTCGAACGTGCCCGCATTTCCCAAGACGCTGCCGATCCTGATCGTGGCGACGCTGGCGACGCTGTTCCTGATGTCGGCCTTTGTGCTCTCGTCCGAGATCCTGCGGCAGGGCGTGCCGATGCGCGCACGGCTGCGCGGGACCGGAACCGAAGCTGTCATGCCGGACGGCCCGATTTCGCCCGATACCCCGGCACCGGCGCCGTCGAGGACGCGCCGATCGCTGTTCGCGCTGTTCCGGCGGAAGTCCGGCGAAGCGCCGGCCACAGAAAAGGACAAGCCGAAGCGCGCTGAGATCGAGGTGCCGGTCCTGGCGGCTCCCGCGCCGAAGGCGGACCGCATCGAAACGCTCGCGAACGCGCTCTCGGCCATGGGCGAATCCGGACGCCGCATCGTGCTGTATGGTGTGGGCCGCGATGTCGGCACGACCTATACGGCGCTGACGCTGGCGCGCGCGCTGTCGGCCAAGGGGGGCAGGGTGGTGCTCGCCGATCTTGCGCTCACCGCGCCCAACCTGTCGGTGATGTCGGTCGAGCCACAGGCGCCCGGCTTTGCCGAACTGGCGCGCGGCGCCGCCTCTTTCGGCGACATCATCACCCGCGACAAGTTCTCGCGGATTCACCTGGTCGCCGCCGGTCAGGTGATCGGCGATGCGCCGGCGATCTTCGCTTCGCCGCGTCTGACCATCACGCTGCAGGCGCTGGCGCACGCCTATGATCACCTGGTGATCGATGGCGGCGCCATCGAGGATGCGCCGGTCGTGTTCCTGACCGCGATCGCCCAGCGCGCGGTGCTGGTCGCCAAGGACCTCGGCGCGCAGGAGACTTTGGCCGCACGCGCGACCCTCACAGCGGCCGGCTATTCCGACGTCGTGGCCATTGAGGGCAAGGCAGGACCGTCCGAGACCGAGCCCGTTGCCGCCTGAGGTCAGCCCCGCGCGAACAGCTTCGCGCGGCCCTTGTTCACGAGGCCCCAGAGCTGCGGATTGTTCTTGATCGTGCTCTTGACCGCTCGCATGGCCCTGGTCGTCAGCGCGAAAATCTGACCGCGCGCGGTCAGCCCGATGAAGCTGTCGAACGGCTGCTCGACGATGTCGCAAAGCTGCACCTTGTATTCCGCGGTGCCGACGCCGAGACACAGGAACTTGAAGCCGCGCGCCGCGCAATCCTCGATCAGCTTCAACAGCAGGATCAGGCCGGGGCTCATGCGCGCATGTTCGCTCAGGGTGTATGAGTTGAACATGGTCGAGAAGCCGTGCGCATCGTGGATGCCGGCAAACAGGGCCAGGATCTCCTCGTCGCATTGGAGGACATGGATCTCGATCAGCGGGCTTCCTTCGGCGAGGCCTTGCCGCGCAGCCGCGCGCATGAATGCCTCGATCCCGGTTTCGTCGAAGGCATTGCTGATCCCGCGCGAGGCAAGCCGGGCCGCCTTCTGCTTCAGGAATTCGGAGATGCAGCGGTCGACCTCGGCGGGCGTGGTCACGCGGCGGTAGCGATAGCCGGGCAACGCGGCGAGATGACGCTCCTTGCGGCGCAGCTTGCGCCGCGTGTCGGAATTGTATCGCTTGGCGATGACCTCGGCCCCGCTGCCATCGATCGTCAGGGTGAAGCTCTTGTCCGGCGCGGTCTGATGCGGCAGCAGCAGGAGCGGATTGGCGATGCCCTGCAGATGGGTCGGCTGGTTGTGCAGCGAGAGAGCGTCCGTCCCGTTTTGCGCCATGTGACCGAGGATCGCCTGCAGGTCACGCTGGGTGATGGCGGCGGCGACGTCGCTGCGCCACAGGGTGGTGCCGAAATTGGCGTGGCGTCCGCAGAAGAAGCTCGCCACCTTGCAGCCGCCGACGGTCCGGCGCACCAGCGGCCAGACGAAAGCCGGCTGGCCCGCGCTGTCGCGGCCGATCACGATGAAGGGCTCATAGCCGGCCGGCGCCCCGACATGGTGGAACCACAGCGCGCAGAGATCGAAGTCCTGGTAGGCAGTGGCAAAGCAATTCTGGCGCAGGAGGCTGCGCCAGGCCGCCTCCGCCGCGTCCAGGCTCCCGGCGATCTCGATGGCCAAGTCCGGTCCGGCCCACGCCGGCAGCCCGGGCAGGGGGTGCGCTTGCTCGGTGTTCGCCAGCGCGAAATTCATGCCGGGTCTCCTTGAAAAATCCACCGTGGCAAAGGATTCTCAACAAAGCGTTGGCAGGATCGGGCCTGTTTCACTGAAAGCGGCAGTTCGGCAGTGAGTGGGCTGAAAAAGACCATTATCCGGGCGGGGCTCGAGACCTTGTATTTCAGCGGCGCGCATGTCGCGCTGCGCCCGTTTTTTCAAGGGGTCGGGGCGATCCTGACGCTCCACCATGTCCGGCCGTCGCGGGCGGGCAGCTTCCAGCCCAACCGGCTGCTCGAAGTGTCGCCCGGCTTTTTCGCGGCCGTGATCCGGCGGCTGCAGCGGTCCGGCCTCGACATCGTGTCGCTGGACGAGATGTATCGCCGGCTGGTGCAGCGGGACTTCAAGCGGCGTTTCGTCTGCCTGACCTTCGACGACGGCTACCGTGACAATCTGCAATGGGCCTATCCGATCCTGAAGAAGCACGGGGTGCCGTTCGCGCTGTATGTGCCGACCAGCTTCCCCGACCGTATCGGTGAAATCTGGTGGGTAGCGCTCGAACGCGTGGTCGCCAACAACGATCGTATCGGCCTCTATATCGACGGCCAGGAGCGCCGGTTCGATTGCGAGCGTCCGGACGACAAGAAAAATATCTACGAACAGCTCTATTGGTGGCTGCGCAGCCTCGAGACCGAGGAGCAATTGCGCACGGTGATCCGCGACCTCGCGGCGCGCTATGGCGTCGACATGCGGGCGCTGTGCGATGAGTTGTGTATGAGCTGGG